>NZ_JBSGYQ010000032.1:0-86911 GCF_053610585.1 Streptomyces sp. NPDC054887
CGGGGGGGCGCCCCCGGCCGGCGGGCGCCCCCGCGCCGCTTCCCGCCGCCGGACGGGCCGTACCGCGCGGGGTCGCCCGTCGGACCACCGGACGGACGGGCCGTACCTCGCGGAGGTCGCCCACCCGGCCGTCGGCCCCCGCGCCTCAGCCGCGCTTCAGGCCCAGCACCTCCGCCGCCGCGAACGTCTCGTTCGGCGGGCGGTCCCCGAAGTAGGGCGACAGCCGCTCGGTCAGCTCCTCGTACGAGAACGCCTCCTTCGCCGTGTCGAACTTCGCCGCGACCCTGGGCCGTTCCATGACCGCGACCATGCCGCCGTGGACCACGAGCAACTGCCCGTTGACCCTCCCGGCGGCGGGTGACGCGAGGTAGCCGACGAGCGGGGAGACGTGCTCGGGGGCCAGCGCGTCCAGTTCGCCCTCCACCGGTTCTGCGAAGCCGTCGAACACGTCCTGCGTCATCCGGGTCCGCGCGCGCGGGCAGATCGCGTTGGCCGTCACGCCGTACTTCCCCAGCGCGAGGGCCGTCGACGTCGTCAGGCCGACGATGCCGCCCTTGGCCGCCGCGTAGTTGGGCTGCCCGGCCGACCCCGCCAGGTACGCCTCCGACGAGGTGTTGACGATCCGGCCGTAGACCGGGGCGCCGGCCTCCTTGGACCGCTCCCGCCAGTGCGCCGCGGCGAAATGGGTGGTGTTGAAGTGGCCTTTGAGGTGGACGCGGATCACCGTGTCCCATTCGTCCTCGGTCATCGAGAAGATCATCCGGTCGCGGAGAATGCCCGCGTTGTTGACGAGGATGTCCAGCTTCCCGTACGTGTCGACGGCCAGCCGGACCAGCGCCCCGGCCTGGGCGTGGTCCGCCACGTCGCCGAGGTGGGCCACGGCCCGCCCGCCGGCCGCCCGGATCTCGGCGGCGACCTCCTCGGCGGGGGCCGCCGACGCCTCGCCCGAGCCGTCGCGCCCGGGCTGCCCGTAGTCGTTGACGACGACGCTCGCGCCGAGCCGGGCCAGTTCCAGGGCCTCCGCCCGGCCGAGGCCGCGACCCGCGCCGGTGACGATCGCGGACAGGCCGTCGAGCGGCAGCGGTTGCGTCGACCGTGTCATCCGCCGCCCCCTCAGATCTCGATGCAGGTGCGCAGGGCCTCGCCCGAGCGCATCTGGTCGAGGGCGTCGTTGATCCCGTCGAGCCGCACCCGGTGGGTGATCAGGCCCTCCAGGTCGATGCGGCCGGCGCGCCACAGGGCGATGGCCCGCTCGTACGAACGCAGCACGTCGCCGCCTCCGTACATGGACGGCAGGATCCGCTTCTCGTCGAAGAACAGCTCGAACATGTTGAGCTGGAGGTGGTCGTCCATCGCGCCGGCGCCGACGACGCACAGGGTGCCGCCGCGCCGTGTGGTCTCGTACGCGGTCCGGGCGGTGGCGGCCCTGCCGACGACCTCGAAGACGTAGTCGAAGCCCTCCCCCGCCGTGACGCGCTGTTTGGCGTCGGCGAGTTCGTCCGGCGCCACCGCTTCGGTGGCGCCGAACCGCAGCGCCGCCTCGCGCCGGGAGGCGACCGGGTCGACGGCGACGATCTGGGCCGCGCCCTGCACGCGGGCGCCCTGGATCGCGGAGATGCCGACGCCGCCGCAGCCGATGACGGCGACCGAGGAACCGGCCTCCACCCGTGCGGTGTTGACGGCCGCGCCCAGGCCCGTCGTCACGCCGCAGCCGATGAGCGCGGCGATCTCGTACGGCAGGTCGTCGGGGATGGGGACGGCGCAGCCCGCGTCGACCACGACCTCCTCGGCGAAGGTGCCGGTCCCGGCGAAGCCGAACACGTCGCTTCCGTCGGCGCGCCGGAAGTTGGGCGTGCCCGCGTTCATGAGCCCGGCGAGGCACAGGTGCGTCTGACCGCGCCGGCACGACGGGCAGGCGCCGCACGCGGGCAGCCAGCAGACGAGGACCCGGTCGCCGGGGCCGACCCCGGTGACGCCGTCGCCGACGTCGACGACCTCGCCGGAGCCCTCGTGCCCCGGGACGAAGGGGCCGGGCTGGGGCAGCACGCCGCTCATCGCGGAGAGGTCGGAGTGGCACAGTCCGGTGGCCCGGACGCGGATCTTGACCTTGCCGGGGCCGAAGCCCGCCGCCTCGACGTCGTCGAGGACTTCCAGCTTGTCCTGCCCTATCTCGTGCAGTACGGCTGCGCGCACGGTACGACTCCCTTCACTGAGGTCAGGTGTGTACGACGGTGGTGTCGGACAGGACCGGCGCGTCGTCCCTCTCGACGGCGGTGACCGACACCTGGACGCGCCCCGGCGACTTCCACATCCGCAGGCGCAGAGTCTCGCCGGGGAAGACGACCCCGGCGAAGCGGGTGCTGTACGCGCTGACGCGGGTGACGTCGCCGCCGAGCAGGGTGTCGACCACCGCCTTGAGCGTCATGCCGTACGAGCACAGGCCGTGCAGGATCGGCCGGTCGAAGCCGGCGAGCGCGGCGAACTCGGGGTCGGCGTGCAGGGGGTTCCAGTCGCCGGAGAGCCGGTAGAGGAGGGCCTGGTCCTCGCGCACGTGCCGCTCGGTCTCCGCGTCCGGCGCGCGGGCGGGCCGCTCGGTGCGGGCCGAGGGGCCCCGGTCGCCGCCGAAGCCGCCTTCGCCGCGTACGAAGATCTGGGCGTCGCTGGTCCACAGCGGCCCGTCGGCGTCGGCGGTCTCGGTACGCAGCACGACGACCGCCGCCTTGCCCTTGTCGTACACCGCCCGGACCCGGGAGGTCTGTACCGCCTCGCCCTTGACGGGGATCGGGCGGTGCAGCTCGATGCTCTGGCCGCCGTGCAGGACGTGGGCGAGGTCGACGTCGATGCCCGGCGCGCAGAGGCCGCCGGCCATGGCTGTTCCGGCCACGGCGACGGTGGCGAAGCTGGGCAGGACGTGCAGCCGGGATTCGAGGGTGTAGCGCAGTTCGCGGGGGTCGGTGGCGGGGGTGCCCGCGCCGAGGCCGAGGTGGTAGAGCTGGACGTCCTTGTGGTCCCAGGCGATCTCGGCGCTGCGGGGTTCGGCTGCGACGGCCTTTGCGGCATCGATGGGCATGGGGATGCTGCTCCTTGAGGGAGGGAAGACCTCGGTGCGGCCGTCCGCACCGTCGGCCGCACCGAGGTCGTAGGGGACCGGCCGCGGACCGCCGCTTCTAGAACGCGTTCTAGGCCGGTGGGGCCTATGTATAACGCACCCCCCGGCAGTTGTGAAGGGAGTTGGCTGACGCCGCGTCAGGTGTCGTCCGGTGGTCGCGGGCACGTTGCCCCGGCGCGGTCGTACGGGCCGCCCGCGCCGTGTGCGGCCCGCGTCCGGCGGCCCCACGGGCGCGGCGCGGGCACGGCTGCGCCGCATCGGACCGCGTGCGTGTGAGGATCGGGACGACGGTCGGCGCGCAGGCCCCGGCCGGCCCGTTCCCCCGGTGGGCGCCGAACCGTCCGCCGGCACCGACCCGAACTGGAGCCCCTTCCGTGATCAGAGTGCTCCTCGCCGAGGACCCGGCCACGACGCGCGGCGCCCTCGCCCTGCGGCTCGGCATGGAGGCGGACATGCAGGTCGTCTCCCAGGTCGAGGCGGGCGACGAGATCGTGGCCGCCGCCCTGCTCTCCCGGCCGGACGTCGCGCTCCTGGACGCCGACCTGCCCGGCCTCAGCGGCCTCGACGCCGCCGCGCTGCTGCGGGACGAGACGCCGGACTGCCGGGTGGTCGTCCTCACCACGTCCGCGGGGCCGGGCCGGCTGCGGCGCGCGCTGGACGCGGGGGCGGCGGGGTTCCTGGTCAAGGACGGCCCGGTGGAGGAACTGGCCGCGACGATCCGCCGGGTGCTGACCGGCGAGACCGTCGTCGACCCCGTGCTCGCGGCGGCGGACGACACGGGCCGCGACCGCTGACCGCGCGCGAGGGGTACGCGCGCGGTGGTGGCGGGAGCGCCGGCCACCGGCTCCACGGCCCCCCACGCACACGCCCCCGCGCTCGCCCTCGGCCCGCTACGTCCCGCGCTCGCCCTCGCCTGCCCCGCTACGGCCCCGTACGCCGACCTGCCGCATGACGCCCCGGCCTACGCCCCCGCGCGCTTCCGATCCCCGACCCGCGCACTCCCGCGTCACGCCCGCCGCACCACCCCGCGCACAGGCGACCTCTCATCCCCCGCAACTCCCACGTCACGCCCGCCGCACCACCCCGCGCGCAGGCGCCCTCCCAGCCCCGCAGCTCCCGCGTCACACCCGCTTCTCCCCGCGCGGCAGCCAGAGCAGCATCAGCAGCACTCCGCCGAGCAGCGCGGCCGACCCGGCCCGGAAGGCCAGCGCGTACCCGGCGGTCAGGGCCTCCGCCGTGGTGGCGCCGCCCGTCCGCGACGCCGCGACCGTCGACAGCACCGCGAGGCCCAGCGCGCCGCCCATGGTGCGCGAGGTGTTGATGAGGCCGGACAGCAGGCCGGCGTCGCCCGGCTCGCCGCTCGACGTGGCCAGGGAGGCCAGTGGGGTCGACGCGAGGCCCCCGCCGGCCATCATCACGATGCCGGGACCGAGGACGGCGGTGAGGTACGTCCCGTCCGCGCCCATCGTCGACTGCCACGCCATGCCGCAGGCCGCGAGCAGCGTGCCGCCGATCGCGACCCGGCGGGCGCCGACCCTGGCCATGAGGCGCGGGGCGAGCTTCGAGCCGATGACGATGCTCAGCGAGCTGGGGACCAGGGCGAGCCCGGCGCCGAGAGGGCTGTAGCCCAGGACGTTCTGGGCGTACAGCGTCATGAAGAACCACATGCAGAACATGGCGGAGCCGTTCACGAACATCGCGGCGTTCGCCGCCGACACCGCGCGTACGCGGAAGAACCGCAGTGGCATCAGCGGCGCCCTCGTCCGCGCCTCCACCGCCACGAAGGCCGCGAGCAGCGCGAGTCCGGCCACCAGTGGCACCACGGTCTCGGCCGCCGCCCAGCCCCGCGCCTCCGTCTGCACGATGCCGTACGCGAGGGTCGCGAGCCCCGCGGTGACCAGCACCGCGCCGGGCAGGTCGAGTCGCCGGGCGTTGCCGGCCTGGCTCTCGACCAGCCAGATCGCCGCGCCGGCCAGGACCAGCGCGCCGACGGGCACGTTGATCAGCAGGACCCAGCGCCACGACAGCGCGTCCGTCAGCAGGCCGCCGACGAGGCCGCCCGCCGCCCCGCCGCCCGCGCCGACCGCCGACCACGTGCCTATGGCGCGCGTGCGGGCGGGGCCTTCGGGGACGGCGGAGGTGAGGATGGTGAGCGTCGCCGGGGCCAGCACCGCCGCACCGAGGCCCTGTACGGCGCGGGCGGCCAGCAGGTGCCAGTCCTCCTGGGCGAGCCCGCCGGCCAGGGAGGCCGCGGTGAACAGGCCGAGGCCGGTGAGGAAGGTCCGCTTGCGGCCGAAGAGATCGGCCGCGCGCCCGCCGAGGAGCATGAATCCGGCGAAGGCGATCGAGTAGGCGTTGACCACCCACTGGAGGCCGGTCGCGCTCAGGCCGAGGTCGGCGCGCATGGAGGGCAGCGCCACGTTGACCACCGACACGTCGAGGACGACGAGGAACTGGCCCGCGCAGGCGGCGAGTACGACCACCCACGTGCGGGACGGCCTGCGGGCGGCGGGGATCCGGGTCGCGGAGGAGGAGGTGTGGACCATGCCTGTCATGCTCGCAGCATCGGTGCGGCCCGGACATCGGCGTGCCCCTGACATCGACGTGCCGGCCCGCCTCCTCGCTCCCGCGCCGCGCTCCCCCGGGGCACGGCCCTCACCGGCCTAGTCGGTGTCCTTCTGCCACATCTTCACGGTCGTCTTCGGATTGCTCGCCGAATTCGACGTGTGGGCGACCATGCAGCGGTACTGCTTGCCCAGGTGGGCGACACGGTCGCCCACCGCATACCGCCGGTTCACTTTCCATGCCGAGAATCCCGCTGCCATGTGCCGACGCCCTTTCCACGGGCCCACCGGTTGCCGGCCCGCGCGCATCCTCCCACGCCCGGCGGCTCAGCCCCGCCGCAGCAGGGTCACCACCGCCGCACCGCCGAGCCCGATGTTGTGCGCGAGGCCCACCCGTGCGCCCGCCACCTGACGCGCGCCGGCCTCGTCCCGCAGTTGCCAGGTCAGTTCCGCCGCCTGGGCGAGTCCGGTCGCGCCCAGCGGGTGGCCCTTGGAGATGAGGCCGCCGGACGGATTCACGACCCAGCGGCCCCCGTACGTGGTCGCGCCGCTCTCCACGAGCTTGCCGGACCCGCCCTCCCCGCACATGCCCAGCGCCTCGTACGTCAGCAGCTCGTTGACGGAGAAGCAGTCGTGCAGCTCGACCACGTCGACGTCCTCGATGCCGAGGCCGGACGCCTCGTACACCTGGAGCGCGGCGGCCCGCGACATCGGCCGGCCGACGACGTCGATGCAGGAACCCGACGCGAACGACTCCTCCGTGTCCGTCGTCATCGCCTGGGCGACGATCTCGACGGCCCTGCCGTGCAGGCCGTGCTGGACCAGGAAGCGTTCGGAGACCACCACGACGGCCGCCGCCCCGTCGGAGGTCGGCGAGCACTGGAGCCTGGTGAGCGGCCGGTGGACGCTCTTGGCCGCCAGTACCTCCTCGACCGTCCACACGTCCTGGAACTGCGCCCTCGGGTTGTCCGCGGAGTGCCGGTGGTTCTTGGCCGCGACCGCCGCGAGCTGCGCCTCGGTCGTGCCGTACCGCTCCATGTGCTCGCGGGCCGCGTTGCCGAAGATCTGCGCGGTGGGCGGGGTCGCCTCGAAGCCGTGGGCGGCGGCCATGACGCCGTAGTGCCGCGCGACGGGTGAGGTGGCGAAGTCGCCCCCGTCCGCACCGCCGCCCAGCGAGCCCCGCTTCATCTTCTCGAAGCCGAGCGCCAGCACGCAGTCGCTGATGCCGCCCTCGACGAACTGCCGGGCCGCCATCAGGGCCGTGGACCCCGTGGCGCAGTTGTTGTTGACGTTGTAGACCGGCACACCGGTCAGGCCGAGTTCGTACGCCGCCCGCTGACCGGCGGTCGACGCCTGGAAGCAGTGGCCGGCGACCACCTGCTGTACGTGCCCGTACGCGATCCCGGCGTCGGACAGCGCCTCGGTCCCGGCCTCCTCCGCCATGTCCCAGTACTGCCAGTCACGGCTCTCGGGCTTCTCGAACTTCGTGGTCCCGACACCGACGACGTACGCCTTCCCCGTCATGGGTTGAGCTCCCCTCAGTCACGCGGCAGGCCGAGCAGGCGCTCGGCGACGACATTGAGCTGGACCTGGGTCGTGCCGCCGGCGATCGTCAGGCAGCGCGACATCAGGAACCCGTGCACGGCCCGCTCCCCGGCCCCTTCACACACCGCGCCCGCGGGCCCGAGCAGTTCGAGGGCGAGTTCGGCGACCTTCTGCTGGTGCGACGTCTGGACGAGTTTGCGTACGCTCGCGCCCGCGCCCGGGTCCAGCCCCGACACCTGCCGCGTCGTCGTGCGCAGCCCGATGCAGGCGAGGGCGTGCGCCTCGGCCAGGAGCGCCCCGACCCGGGCGCGGCACGCGTCGTCGAGTCCGGCGCACCGCGCGATCAGGGATTCGAGCCCGGTGTCGAAGGCGACCTGGTCGGCCATGTGGACCCGCTCGTTGCCCAGGGTGTTGCGGGCGACCCGCCAGCCGCCGTTCACCTCCCCGACCACCGCGTCCGGCGGCAGAGGTACGTCGTCGAAGTACACCTCGTTGAAGAGGGAGTCGCCCGTGATCTCCTTCAGCGGCCGGATGTCGATGCCGTCGGCCGCCTTCATGTCGACGACGAAGTACGTGAGCCCCTCGTGCTTCGGGGCGTCGGGGTCCGTACGGGCGAGCAGGATGCCGTAATCGGCCTGCCGCGCGGCGCTCGTCCACACCTTCTGCCCGGTGACGCGCCAGCCGTCCGGTGTCCGGTGCGCCCGGGTGCGCAGCGACGCCAGGTCCGACCCCGCGCCGGGCTCCGAGAACAGCTGGCACCACAGCATCTCGCCGCGCAGCGTCGGCCCCAGGTACCGCTCCCGCTGCTCCGGTGTCCCGTACGCGATCAGCGAGGGCACCACCCAGGTCGCGATGCCCAGATCACTCGTCCGCACCCCCGCCTCCCGCATCTCGCGCTGCACGGCGAGCTGCTGGACCGGGCCCGCGCCCAGCCCGTACGGCGGCGGCAGGTGCGGGGCGGCGTACCCGGTCGGGGCGAGGACGCGGCGCGCGGCGGCCGGGTCGAGGCCGCGCGCGGCCCCGATCGCCTCCCGCGCCCGCTCCCGGTGGGCTTCCGCATCGGGTGGCAGTTCCAGGCGCAGTTCGCGCCGGGCACCGGCCGCCGCCAGGCGCGCGGCCCGCAGCCGGTGCGCGTCGCCGGGTCCGAGCAGCTGGCGGGCGACGAGCGCCCGGCGCAGGTGGAGGTGGGCGTCGTGTTCCCAGGTGAAGCCGATGCCGCCGAGGATCTGCACGCAGTCCTTGGCGCAGGAGTACGCGGCGTCGAGCGCGGCCGACGCCGCCAGCGCGGCGACCAGTCCCCCGGCGTCGGTGCCGGCGGCGCGGGCCGCGTCCCAGGTGAGGGCCCTGGCCTGTTCCAGGCGTACGAGCATGTCGGCGCACAGGTGCTTGACCGCCTGGAACCGCCCGATGGGCCGCCCGAACTGCTCGCGGGTCCTGGCGTGTTCGGTCGCGGTGTCCAGCGCCCAGCCCGCCGTGCCGCAGGCCTCGGCGGCGTACAGCACCGCGGCGAGGTCGTGGACGGTGTCGCGGCCGTCCAGGGCGAGCAGGCGGTCGGCGGGGACGGTGACGGCGTGCGCGGTGACCTCGGCGGTGGCCCGGGTCGGGTCGGCGCTCTCGTGCGGCCGGACCGCCAGGTCCCCGGCGTCGACGGCGAACCACGCGTTTCCGGCGGCGAGCACGAGGACGTCCGCCTGCGCGCCGCCGAGCACGGGCGGCGCGGTCCCGTCGAGCCGGTGGCCGCCGTCGGCCGGCGTCGCGGTGAGCGTCCCCGGGCCGAGCGCCACGGCGCCGATGCGCGCGCCCGAGGCGAGAGAGGCCGCGAGGTCGCTCCGGCCGCCGCGCCGCAGCACCTCGGAGGCGAGCACGCCGGGCAGGTACGGGCCGGGCAGCGCGGCCCGGCCGGTCTCCTCCAGTACGACGGCGAGGTCGAGCAGCGTGCCGCCCCCGCCGCCGTGCTCCTCGTGCAGGTGAATGCCGTGCAGCCCCTGCTCCGCGGCCCCGTCCCAGTAGGCGGGCCGCCCCTCCCGCGCCCCGTCGAGCACCTTGCGCACGGCCTCGCGCGGCACGGCCCGCGCGAGCCAGCGGCGTACGGAGTCCGCCAGGTCGCGATGCTCTTGCGTGATTCCGATACCCATGCGCGGCAGACTAGAACACGTTCCAATCTGACGGAAGGTCAGATACGGGCCGAAGAATCGATACGGCCACACCCGTGCGAGTGACGGGGACATCACGGGGCATCCACGTGGGCAACGGACAGAAGGCACCAAACCATCAACGCTCATGTCAACGGACGGAACCTCATGCGACTCCGCAGCACCCTGGCCGCCACTGTCGGCGCCTTCGCCCTCGTACTGACGCTGCCCACCTCGGCCGGTGCGGCCGTAGGGACCTTCACGTACCAGTACGCCGAAGGGGCCGGTGTACTGACCGACCCCCCGAGCGGGGAGTGCATCACGCTCGCCGAGGTCGCCGACGAGCAGGTCGCGCCGGCGCATACACCCGGCAACGCGACGGACGCGGTCGCCACCGTGTACGCCGGGCCCGACTGCACGGGCCCGCAGTTCGACCTCCGGCCCCACACCGGTCACGGCTCCGAGCGGCTCAAGGTGCGCTCGGTCCTCTTCCACTGATCCCACGACTCAGCCCCGTCCCCGCGCGCTGTGCGCCCGCGCGGGGACCGGCGCGAAGCCCCGCTCGGACCCGCCTAGGATGTGACCGCCCAGTAACCGCATCCGCCTGTCCGGAGGACCCCATGGCCGCCGCGCCCAAGCCCGAGATCCTCGCCGCCTTCGAGGCAGCCAAGGGCTTCATGCCGGTGCGCGAGGGGCTGGCGCTGTACGCCGCCGCCGCCGAGGCCGGGGCGCTCGGGCTGCCGCTGGTCGAGGTCGGCACGTACTGCGGACGTTCCACGATCCTGCTGGCCGACGCCGCCCGGGAGGCCGGCACGGTCGCCGTGACCGTCGACCACCACCGGGGCAGCGAGGAGCAGCAGCCCGGCTGGGAGTACCACGACCCGACGGTCGTGGACCCGGAGGTCGGCCTCATGGACACGCTCCCCACTTTCCGCCGCACGCTGCACCGGGCGGGCCTCGAAGAGCACGTGATCGCGGTCGTCGGGCGGTCGCCGCAGGTCGCGGCCGTGTGGGGCGGCGAGGTGGGTCTCGTGTTCATCGACGGCGGGCACACCGACGAGCACGCGAACGGCGACTACGAGGGCTGGGCCCCGCACGTCGCCGTCGGCGGACTGCTCGTCATCCACGACGTCTTCCCCGACCCGGCGGACGGCGGCCAGGCCCCGTACCGGGTGTACCTGCGCGCCCTCGCGTCCGGCGCCTTCACCGAGATCTCGGTGACCGACTCGCTGCGCGTCCTGCGCCGTGTTTCGCCGGGGATCTGACCCGCGCGGTTAGCATCGCCGGGTGTCGTACGACAGCGAGCCCCCCACTTCCCCCGCCCCTTCCGCGTCCCCCCGCCGCCCCGGCCGGCGCAGCGCCGCCGTCGCGGTCGCCGTGCTCGCGCCCGCCGCCTTCGCGGGCTGGCTGGTGTGGCAGGCCATGAGCGGTCCGGGCGACGGCGGTCCGCCGACGGTGGCGCCGCTGCCGGACCAGAGCCGCACCGGGTCCGCGTCGCCCGACGACGCCAAGCCGTCGGCGCCCACCACGCCGCCCGCGGCGACCGGCTCTCCCTCCCCCTCCGAAACGGGCAAGGCCGAGAAGCCGGACGCGACCGGCCCCCTCGCCGGCAAGGTCGTGGTGGTCGACCCGGGCCACAACCCGGGCAATTTCCGTCACACTCGCGAAATCAACAAATTGGTCGATGTCGGTACACACCGTAAGGAGTGCGACACCACCGGCACCACCACCAACGGCGGCTACACCGAGGCGTCCTTCACCCTCGACGTCTCGCGCCGGCTGCGCGCGCTCCTGGAGAAGGAGGGCGCGACGGTCAAGCTCGTGCAGAACGAGGACCGGCCGTACGGGCCGTGCGTGGACGAGCGGGCCCGTATCGGCAACGAGGCGAAGGCCAACGCGGTCGTCTCGGTCCACGCCGACGGCTCGGCCGTGGGCAACCGCGGCTTCCACGTGATCCTGCCCGCGCTGGTGAAGGGCGGGGCCTCGGACACCTCGAAGATCGTCGGTCCCTCCCGCGAACTCGGGACGCGGATCGCGGGCAAGTTCGTCCAGGCGACCGGCAGCGCCCCCTCCAACTACGTGGGCGACGGCACGGGGTTGGACGTCCGCAAGGACCTCGGCGGGCTCAATCTGTCGACTGTGCCCAAGGTGTTCATCGAATGCGGCAATATGCGCGATCCGAAGGACGCCGCGCTGCTGACCGATGAAGGCTGGCGCCAGAAAGCGGCGCAGGGGATCGCCGACGGCATCGGAAGCTACTTGGGCGGGTAGGTGTGACACCCGGCGGCCGACTCTGCCGGAGGGACGATACATTCATCCGTACGATGGGGAGCTGCCCCCGAGCTTCACACTGTGCCGCCCCGACGAGTCGACCCACTAAGGACTTTCAAAGTGAACATCCGCTCCCTCACTCGAGGCGACGGCGTGGTGATCGGAGCAGCGGTGGTGCTGTTCATCGCCTCGTTCCTCGATTTCAAGTCGTACGACAAGCCGGCGTGCTCGGGGCAGTTCTGCCCTCCGTCCCTCGGCTCCTTCAACGCCTGGGACAGCCTGGGCCTGCTGATGAGCATCTACCTCGCGGGCGTCATCGCGGCGGCGCTCATCGTGGTGGCCCGCGCCCTGCCGCAGCAGCGCAAGATCGCCGGCATCGACCTCGGCCAGTTCGGTGTCGCGTTCGCCGTCTTCGCGGCGTGGACGGCGTTCTGGACGATCGTCGACGGCAGCGACTCCGGCCCGGGCCAGATCATCGGCCTGCTCGCGGCGCTGGTCCTCGCCGCCGGCGCCGTCGCCGCGCCGCTCGTGCCGGCGCTCAAGGCCCCGCTCATGCCGGCCCCCCGGCCGCAGGTCGCGCAGCCGTACGGTGGCCAGCCCGGCCAGCCCGGCCCCGGCGGCTACGGCTACCCCGGCGCGCAGCAGCCCTCGTACGGCGGTCAGCCCGGTCAGCCCGGCCAGCAGCAGCCGTACGGCGGCCAGCCGCAGCAGGGCCAGCAGCCGCAGGCCCAGCAGCAGGCCCCGGCCGCGCAGGCGGAGCAGGGCGGTGCGCCCGCCGCGGGCGGGGACTTCGCCCCGTTCTGGTTCGCCGTCCCGGTCGCCCGCCCGCTGTACGCGGAGGACGGTTCGCCGACGCCGATCGCCGAACTCGCGCCCGGCACCTGGTACCTGGCGGTGGAGCAGCGCGGTCCCGGTCTGGTCGCCCAGACGCAGGACGGCCGTCGCGGCGTCCTCCAGGACACCACCGGCATTCAGCGCGGCTGACCGCTCGCGGCGCCGCAGGACGGCCCCTCGCCCTTCCGGGCGGGGGGCCGTTGCCGTACAGTCGCCCGGTCAGCGATCTGACGTACCGTCAGTTCGGTTGCCGCCCGGAGGGACTCGGCGATGCGCCTCGGACTCGCTCTCGGCTACTGGGGCCGCGGCCCGGACCCCGGCCATCTCGCCCTGGCCCGCGAGGCGGAGCGCCTCGGTTACGACTCCGTGTGGACCGCCGAGGCGTGGGGGTCCGACGCGTTCACCCCGCTCACCTGGATCGCGGCGCACACCTCCCGCATCCGGCTCGGCACCGCCGTCGCGCAGATGGCCGCCCGCACGCCGACCGCCACGGCCATGCACGCCCTGACCCTGGACCACCTCTCCGGGGGGCGGATGATGCTCGGCCTCGGGCTCTCGGGGCCGCAGGTCGTCGAGGGCTGGTACGGGCGGCCCTTCCCCGCGAGCCCGCTCACCGCGACGCGCGAGTACGTCGACACGATCCGCCAGGTGCTGCGGCGCGAGGCCCCGGTGGAGGTGGACGGGAGGTTCCACCCGCTCCCGTACCGGGGCCCGGACGCGACCGGCGTCGGCAGGGCCCTCAGGCCGATCACGCATCCGCTGCGGTCCGACCTCCCCGTCCTGCTCGGCGCGGAGGGCCCCAGGAACATCGCCCAGACGACCCGCGTCGCCGACGGCTGGCTCCCCCTCTACTGGTCGCCGATGCGCACCGACGTGTACGCGGCGTCGCTGACCGAACTCCGTGCCGGCTTCATGGTCGCGCCGATGGCCCGGGCGAAGGTCTGCGACGACGTCGCGGAGGGCCTGCTGCCGGTCAAGGCGATGCTGGGGTTCTACATCGGCGGCATGGGCCACGCGGCCCGCAACTTCCACGCGGACCTGATGGCCCGCATGGGCTTCGCCGAGGAGGCCCGCCGCGTCCAGGAGCTGTTCCTCGCGGGGCGCAGGGAGGAGGCGGTGCTGGCCGTCCCCGACGCGTTCGCCGACGAGATCTCGCTCGTCGGCCCGCGCGAGCGGATCGCGGAGCGCCTGGAGCTGTGGCGGGCGGGCCCGGTGACCGACCTGCTGGTGACGGCCCCGGACCCGCACACCCTGCGCGTACTGGCCGAGCTGAACACCTGACGGACCGAGTTCTCACGATCGAGTGAGCCGGACGACTTCCGCCCCGCCACATCGGCCGCCCCGCTTAGGTTCACCCCCATGGAACCGCGGTACGACATCGAGATCGAGCCCGAGGTACGGGATTGGCTCCGGTCGCTTCCGAGAGAGCACTACCGTTTCGTGGAACGGCACGCGGACCGTTTGGCGGCGAATCCGGCCCTGCTTGGCGAGCCGTACTCACGGCACCTCGGGGGGCCGTTGCGCGAGCTGCGTTTCCACCTGGACACGGCCGCGTTCCGCGTCACCTACTGGCTGGCGCCGAACCGCCGTATCGTGTTGCTCACGGTCTTCCGCAAGACTCGGATGCGTGAAGACGCACAGGTCGAGCGGGCTGCGCGCGCGCAGAAGGAATGCGAGGCCGCGCACTTCCCGGCTGAGGCCGAATACCACCGGACATTCGAGGAGCAAGGATGAGCGGCGGCTACCACACCGAGTGGAAGATCCCGGACGAGCATCGCGTCGACCCCGCGTACATCGAAGCGGGCGCCTCGATCGCCCTCGGCCAGGCGGTGTACGACATCCGCGTCGCGCTCGGCCTCTCGGAAATGGAGCTGGCCCAAAGGGCCGGTCTCACCGAGGCCGAGGTCGAGCAGATCGAGGGCGGTGGCACTGTGCCGACGCTGCCTCTGCTGCGGCAGCTCGCCTCCGCCCTGGACGCCCAGCTCGACGTGTCCATCGGCTCCGACGCCATGTCCCTGGCCTTCGTGCCCCACGCCGCCTAGTCGTCGTCGGCCTCAGCCGAACGACGCGCGCTCCAGCCAGAAGTCCAGCAGTGCCGCGTCGCCCAGCACCTGCACCCGGTCGCTGTCGGCCGGCAGGCGGCGGTAGAAGACCTGGAGCACGTCGGTGAGCGGGCCGCGCAGGGCGACCGTGGCCTTCTCGTGGGCGCGGCGCCAGGTGAAGCCGTCCTCGCCGAACTCGATCAGCCATTCCGCGTCGGGCACGTCCGTCGCGTGCAGGTGCAGCGAGCGCCCTCCCCCGCGCAGTTCGTTCGCCTGCTCGTCGGCGCCGGTGGACTGCGACCAGGCGACGATCTCCAGCCACTCGTCGAGTGTGTCGGCCGCCACCTCGGCATCGGCCTCGAAGACGACGGGGGCCGCGAGTGCCGCGTCCGCGCGGTGGACCACCGTCTCGTGGGTCATGCGGCGCGCCCAGAACGCCGCCCGGTGGTCCCCGTTCCAGGACCACGCCTTGGCCTCAGGTCCGGCCGCCCGCAGCGTGTCGGCCGTCTTGCGCGCGCCCTCCTCCAACCAGGCGTCCAGCGCGGCGGGTTCGCGGTCGCCCGGTCCTGTGATGCCGGGCACCCGGTCCTCGGGAAGGGCCTCGGACGCCTTGGTGCGTACGATCGCCTCGGCCCAGCGGTGCGCCCCGCCGACGTGCCGGGCGAGGTGGCCGAGGGTCCACTCGGGGCAGGACGGCACCTTCGCGCTCAGGTCGGCGTCGATCAGCACGGCCCTCAACAGGTCGGTCTGGCGGACGATCTCGTCGCAGTAGCGTGCGTGGCCCAGGTCGGTCATAGGGGCACTGTAGTGAACCGCCGCGCTGCGCCGCCCGGTTTCACCGCCCGCAAAACGGCAACACGTTCGACATGTCCCCACGCCATCGCAGTGGAAGCAACCAGGCGGCGACGGTCATCATCGTCCTCGCCGACATCATGGCCTTCATCCTCGGCCTGTGGATCCTGATGTACCTGCTGGACGCCAACCGCGCGAACGACCTGGTGAACTGGATCCAGGACGCCGCCCGCTGGCTGGCCGGCTGGTCCCACGACCTGTTCACCTTCGACGAGGCATGGGCGCGTGTCGTGGCCGGGTACGGGCTCGCCGCGGTCGTCTACCTCTTCGTCGGACACGCCCTGGCGAACGTCGTCCGCCGCCACTGACTCCGGTCGCCCCCGACAACCCGCCCGTCACCGATCCCGGTCGCCCGGGCCCGCCGTTGCGGGGCCGGGCGAAGGGCTAGCAGCAGTCCGGGTCCAGGCCCAGCGGCAGGCGTTCGCCGCCGAAGACCGCGGTGGTCGCCTCGTCGCCCCCGAGGGCGGCCACGGCCAGCAGCAGGGAGCCCGCCGTCCAGGTGGTGAGCTCCTCGGGCCACACCGCCTTGTGGCCCTCGAAGACGTATCCCGTCCAGTACATGCCGTCCGGCCCTCGCAGGTGCTGGATCGACTGGAGGATCTCCAGCGCGCGGTCCGACTCGCCCATCACCCAGAGCGCGAGGGCGAGTTCGCAGCTCTCGCCGCCGGTGACCCAGGGGTTCGGGACGATGCAGCGCACGCCCAGGTCCGGCACGACGAAGCGGTCCCAGTCGGCCTCGACGCGGGTTTTGGCCTCGGGGCCCGTGACCGCGCCGGCCAGGATCGGGTAGTACCAGTCCATCGAGTACTGGCTCTTGTCGAGGAACCGCTCCGGGTGCCGCTGGATGGCGTGCCGCAGCGCGCCGACCGCCAGCTCCCAGTCGGGCTGCGGCTCCTCGCGCTGCTCGGCGAGGGCCAGCGCGCAGCGCAGCGCCTGGTGGATGGAGGAACTTCCGGTCAGCAGGGCGTCGTTGACGGGGGTGCCGTCGTCCTCGCGCTTCCAGCCGATCTGGCCGCCCGGCTGCTGGAGCCCGAGGACGAACTCGACCGCCGCGTAGACGGCCGGCCACATGCGGTCGACGAACGCGTCGTCGCCGGTGGCGAGGTAGTGGTGCCAGACGCCGACGGCGATGTACGCGCAGAAGTTGGTCTCGCGGCCCCGGTCGGTGACCCGCTCCGGGTCCCCGTCCTCGTACGCCGCGTACCAGGAACCGTCGGCGTTCTGGTGGCGGGCC
The DNA here is from genome assembly GCF_053610585.1 of Streptomyces sp. NPDC054887. Lineage (NCBI taxonomy): Bacteria > Bacillati > Actinomycetota > Actinomycetes > Kitasatosporales > Streptomycetaceae > Streptomyces > Streptomyces sp. NPDC054887. Next base: position 16,584 of record NZ_JBSGYQ010000032.1, read on the forward strand.
AGCCACGCGTAGGCGCGCTCGGCCGCGTCGTGCTCCCCGGCCGCGTCGAGCGCCATGGCCGCCTCGGTGTGGTCCCACGGGTCGAGGTGGTGGCCGCGGAACCACGGGATCGCGCCGTCCTCGCGCTGGGCGGCGAGGATGCCCGCCACGGTCTCGGCGGCCTCCTCGGCGGTGAGGACTCCGGGCAGGACGAGGTGTTCCGTACGCTCGGGGCCGCGCCAGAGCCCGGTCACTTGGCGTCCGCCGCGACGTACGCGGCCGGCAGGTGCGGCTTGGTCGCGTACGCCACGAAACTCTTGCCCACCAGGGGGTTCAGCGCCTGCTCCGCGAGGCGCGTGGCCAGGGGCTTCTTCATGATGTCCCAGACCAGCAGCTTGTGGTACGCCCGGACCGGCAGCGCCTTGTCGTTGTCGACCCCGAAGGCGCACTTGAGCCACCAGTAGGGCGAGTGCAGCGCGTGCGCGTGGTGGGTGCCGTACGGCTTGAGGCCGGCTTCGCGCATCTTGCCGAGCAGTTCGTCGGCCTTGTAGATGCGGATGTGGCCGCCCTCGACCTCGTGGTACGCGTCGCTCAGCGCCCAGCAGATCTTCTCCGGCCCGTAGCGCGGCACGGTGACGGCGATGCGCCCTCCCGGCTTCAGGACGCGGACCATCTCGGCCAGCACCCCCTTGTCGTCGGGGATGTGCTCCATGACCTCGGAGATGATGACGACGTCGAAGGAGGCGTCGGGGAAGGGGAGGTTGAGCGCGTCGCCCTCCATGGCGGTGGCGGTGGCGCCCGCCGGGGCCTCACCGGCCTCCTTCATGGCGGCGAACCACTTGGCGACCTCGCGGATCTCCTCGCCGTTCTGGTCGAGGGCGACCACCTGGGCGCCTCGCCGGTAGCACTCGAAGGCGTGCCGGCCCGCGCCGCAGCCCAGGTCGAGCACGCGATCGCCCGGGGCGAGCGGGAAGCGGGAGAAGTCCACGGTCAGCACGGGGTCTGCCCTTCCGGATGGGGATGGTCGCGGCGCCGGGTCACCGGGCGCGCATGGCTGGAGTGGCGGGGGGTCGGCGGCGTCCGCGTGGGCGGAGTCCGCGTCAGCGGGGTCTCACCGGGCTCCCCCGCGGACCGCGCCCTGGGCGGCGATCCGCTCCCGGTAGAGCTCCGCGGTGCCCTGGGCGGCCCTGGCCCAGGTGAACCGCTCCAGCACCCGGGCGCGGCCCGCGGCGCCGAGGCGGCGGCGCAGGTCGGCGTCGCCGAGGAGCCGGCCGAGTGCGGCGGCCAGCGCGCCCGCGTCGCCGGGCGGCACGGCCAGGCAGGTCTCGCCGTCGGCTCCGGCGACCTCGGGGATCGCGCCGCCCGTGGTGGCGACCAGGGGGGTGCCGGTGGCCATGGCCTCGGCGGCGGGCAGCGAGAAGCCCTCGTACAGGGACGGGACGCAGGAGACCTGGGCGCCGCGCACGAGGTCGACGAGTTCCTGGTCGCTGATGCCCTTGACGAACTCGACCGCGCCGTTGAGGCCGTAGCGCTCGATGGCCTGGGCCACCGGGCCGTCCTCGGCGCGCTTGCCGACGACGACGAGGTGGGCGTCGGGCCGCTCGGTGCGGAGCTTGGCGAGCGCCTCGACGAGGTGGACGAGTCCCTTGAGGGGGACGTCGGCGCTGGAGGTGGTGACGATCCGGCCGGGGATCTCGGCGACGGACGGGTCGGGCGACCAGAGGCCGGTGTCCGCGCCGATGTGCACGACGCGGATGCGGTCGCGGCGTACGCCGAGGTGCTCGGCTATCTCCTCCCGCGAGGAGCCGGAGACGGTGAGCACCGAGGGCAGGCGGCGGGCGACGCGCTTCTGCATGCGTGTGAAGCCATACCAGCGGCGTACGGATGCCCGCCTGCGGCGGCTGTCGGCGGCGTCGAGGTCCAGCTGCCGGTCGACGGTGATGGGGTGGTGGACGGTGGTGACCAGGGGCGCGCCGAGGTCGCCGAGCAGTCCGTAGCCGAGCGTCTGATTGTCGTGGATGACGTCGAACTCGCCGCGGCGGGCCGTCAGGTGGCGCTTGGCGCGCAGCGAGAAGGTGAGGGGCTCGGGGAAGCCGCCGGTCCACATCGTCGCGACTTCGAGGGCGTCGATCCAGTCGCGGTACTCGTCGCGCTTCGGCGTGCGGAAGGGGTCGGGGCTGCGGTACAGGTCGAGGCTGGACAACTCGGTGAGCGGCACGCCCTCGTCCAGCACGGGGTAGGGCTGGGCACCGAGGACCTCGACGCTGTGGCCGAGGCGCGCGAGCTCGCGGGAGAGGTGGCGCACGTAGACGCCCTGGCCCCCGCAGAAGGGGTTGCCCTTGTACGTCAGGAGCGCGATGCGCAGCGGTCGGTCGCCCAGGACGGGGCCCCCCGCGTGGGGGCCCGCCTCTATGGCCTCAGCGGTCACTCCCGGCCCCCTTCTCACTGCTCTTTGGCCGGAGCGTAGCCGCTGGCGGTAACCTAGAACAAGTTTCAGTATCGAACGTCCGACGAGCTTTGAATCTACCGGCAGGTAGAGCCGCCGTGAGCGCCGGATCAGGTGATTCGCGCCACGACCGGCGCCCTGCCATGCTGTGCCACCCGGGGACTCCGGCCCCCCACGCCCGGCGTACGGACAAATGCCATGGAATGGGACGCATGACAGCGGAAGTCAAGCCCTCGTCGCCGCCACTGACGGAACGCCAGGAGGCGCGCCGCCGCCGGATCCTGCACGCCAGTGCCCAGCTCGCGAGCCGGGGCGGCTTCGAGGCGGTGCAGATGCGCGAGGTCGCCGAGGCCGCGGGCGTCGCGCTGGGCACGCTGTACCGCTACTTCCCGTCCAAGGTCCACCTGCTGGTGGCCACCATGCAGGACCAGCTCCAGCACATGCACACGACGCTGCGCAAGCGTCCGCCGGGCGGCGAGACGGCGGCCGAGCGGGTCGCCGAGACGCTGATGCGCGCCTTCCGGGCGCTCCAGCGGGAGCCGCAGCTCGCGGACGCGATGGTGCGGGCGCTGACGTTCGCCGACCGCAGCGTCAGCCCCGAGGTCGACACGGTCTCGCGCCAGACCACGGCGATCATCCTGGACGCGATGAACCTGTCGGGGCCGCCGGGTCCCGAGCAGCTTTCGGCGGTCCGGGTCATCGAGCACACCTGGCACTCGGCGCTGATCACCTGGCTGTCTGGGCGGGCCTCCATCGCCCAGGTGAAGATAGACATCGAGACGGTGTGCCGGCTGATCGACCTGACCGGGCCCGAACGATCACAGTGAGGCGAACGCCTGTTACCGCCGGTAACAGGCGCATGGGAGGCGCGAGTGCGCCCGCCGCGCCCCTCCCGCGCTCCCCCTTGGCCTGATTCCGCACCCGTGACATCGGCAGTCCCGGGTACTAATGAGCGACGTGCCATGTCCATGCAGCGTTGCGCAGCGGTGTAACCCCAGGGGGAGCAGGCAGTGAGCGGCGTGATCCGAGTTCTTCTCGTGCACGACATCAGTCTTATGCGGTCCGGGCTGGCCGCACTGCTCGAAAAGGAGCCCGATATCGAGATATCCGCCAGCGCGTCGGCGGGAGCGCTGGGCCGCGCCCGGTCGTTACCCCCGCAGGTGTGCGTGGCCGACACGGAGGGGGCCGGGTCACCGGCCCTGGCCGCCGCGGCGGAGGTCGCGGGCCCGCGCGGCGCGTACCCCGACTGCTCGCTGCTCGTCCTCGCCCCGTCCGGCAAACCCGGCCTCCTGCGCCGGGCGCACGAGGCCGACGCCCACGGGTACGTCAGCAAGAACGCCCCCGCCGAGCGGCTGCTGGAGGGGATACGGCGGGTCGCGACGGGCGGGCGCTTCGTCGACGACCTGCTCGCCTGCGAGTTCCTGGAGGCCGCGCACAGCCCCCTCACCACACGTGAGCTGAGCGTGCTGTCACTCGCCGCCGAGGGCGCGGACGTCACCGAGATCGCCCACAGCCTGCACCTGACCAACGGGACGGTGCGCAACTACATGGCCGCGATCACCCGCAAGACCGGGGCCCGCAACCGCGTGGACGCCATCCGCATCTCCCAGGGAGCCGGCTGGCTCTGACCAGCCGCCGGCCAGGTCGCGGTAGAGCGCGGAGCGCCGGAGCAGCTCCTCGTGGGTGCCGCAGACGGCGCGCGTACCGTCCATCACCAGGATCCGGTCGGCGCGCCGGGCCGAGCTCATCCGGTGGGCGACGACGATCAGGGTGGTGCCGGGCCGCTCGGCGAAGGCGCGCTCCGCGCGGGCCTCGGCGGCGGGATCGAGGTGGCAGGTCGCCTCGTCGAGCAGGACGACCGGCACGGGGGCCAGGTGGGAGCGGGCGAGCGCGACGAGCTGCCGCTCGCCCGCCGACAGCCGCCCCGGCACCACGTCGGCGTCGAGTCCGCCGAGCCGCAGGAGGAGTTCGTACGCCCCGACGGCCCGGGCGGCGGCGAGCACGGCGGAGTCGGGCGGCGGGTCGGGGCACAGGTAGGTGAGGTTGTCCCGCAGGGCGCCCGAGAAGACGTACGCCTCCTGCGGCACCAGGGTCCGCCGGTGCGCGGCCTCGCGCACCGACTCGCCGCAGAGTAGGACCTCGCCGCTGTCCGGCGCCAGCAGCCCGGCGGCCAGGGCGGTCAGGGTGGACTTGCCGATGCCGCTGGGCCCGACGACGGCGAGACTGCCGCCGGCCGGTACGGCGAGATCGAGCCCCCGGAACACCGGCTCGGCGTGCGGCCCGTAGGCGAAGGTGACCCCCCGCAGCTCCACCGCCGGCGGCTCCCGGCCGCCCGCCACCGCCGCCACCGCCCTGACCGGCGGCCGGGGGGCCGGGTCGTGCGCCGGCCCGCCGTCGCCCTCCGTCAGGCGGCGCAGCACCACCGTCAGGCGGGAGCCCGCCGTGCCGAGCGCCTGCATCAGGCTCTGGAGCGCCGGGAGCAGGGCGTACATGAGGTACGTGAGCGCCCCCACCAGGTCGCCGGGCGTCACCCCGCGCCGCAGCAGCCAGGGGGCGGTGACGAGCAGCAGGACCACCGGCGCCCGGCCGGCCACCGCCACCGCCAGCACCCGCAGCACTCCCCACCGGGCGAGGGTGCGGGCGGCGCGGAACTCGGCGTCGAACCGGGCGTCGGCCGCGGCGGCCGTGCGGCACTCCGCGCCCGCGGCGGTGATGTCGCGCAGCCCGCCGGCGGTCGCGTCCAGTACGTCGGCGACCGCCTCGTCGGCGACGAGGAACGTCTCCTGGCGGCGGGCCGTCGGGCGCAGCGTGACGAGGAACAGGCCGAGTCCCAGCACCAGCGGCGGCACCACGACGAGCAGCAGGGCGGGCGCCAGCGAGGCGAGTCCGGCCAGCGCCCCGGCCGCCGTGAAGACGAACGACCGGGCGACCATGACGAGACCGGCGAAGGTGTCGCGCGCGATCTCCACCTGGTGGGTGAGGCGGGACACCGCCCCGTGGTCGGCACGGGCCAGCGCGCGGTCGACGACCCGGCGCACGAGGCCGTCCCGCAGCGGCTCCACCAGCTCGGACACGGCCCGGAAGACGCGCCCGGTGCCGTACGCCCCGGCGGCCACGGCGACCGCCGCGACCGCCAGCCAGCCGAGCCCGGCGCGCGTGCCGCCGGCCAGGAAGCCGTCGTCGAGGGCGCGGGCGAGGGCGTGGCCGAAGAGGAACGTCTGCACGGCCTCCAGCAGGGACCAGGCGGCGAGCCGGGCCAGCACGGGCCGCCGCCGGTTCAGGAAGCGCAGGCCACGGGTGCGCAGCCGGGGTGCGCGGGGGTACGGGTCAGTCGTCATGGGGCGGCCGGTCCGATCCTTCCTCGGCGTGCGCCTGCGCGAACACCGCGCGGTAGTCGCCGTGTTCGCGCCAGAGCCGGGCGTGCGGCCCGACCGCGCGGACCCGGCCCTCGTGGAGCCAGGCGACCCGGTCGGCGCGGGCCGCCGTGGCGGCCCGGTGCGCGATGATCAGGCGGGTGCGGACGCCGGCCTCACGGGTCAGGGCCTCGCCGACCCGCAGTTCGGTGACCGTGTCGAGGCTGGAGGTCGCGTCGTCGAGGATCAGCAGCCGCCCGGGATGCGCGAACGCCCGCGCCAGCCCGAGGCGCTGCACCTCGCCGCCGGAGAGCGGCGCCTCGGCGCACGGGGTGTCGTAGCCGTCGGGGAGACGGCGTACGAAGTCGTCCGCGCAGGCGGCGCGGGCCGCCTCCCGCACGGCCGCCGCGTCCGGTTCGTCCACGCCGAAGGCGATCGTGCCGCCGATCGTGCCGCCGAGGAGAGCGGGCCGCTCGAACGCCTGGCCGACGGCGCGGCGCAGCACCTCGCGGGGCAGTTCGGGCAGCGGTACGCCGTCGAGCGTGACCGTCCCCCGGTCGGGGTCGGCGAGGCGGCCCGCGACCGCGGCCACGGTGGACTTGCCGGAGCCGGAGCGCCCGACGAGGGCCAGCGAGGTGCCGCCGGGGACGGTGAGGTCGAGGCCGGCGAGGATCGTACGGTCGCCGCGGACCACCGTGACGCCGCGCAGCTCCAGCGTCCCGTCGCCGGCCGGCAGGCGCGCCTCGCCGTGGGGGGTGGCCGGCACGGCGAGCAGCCCGGCGAGGCGGCGGGCCGCGCCCCGGCTGCGTACCAGGCCGTTCAGGCGGCCGACCAGCACGCCGATTCCGGTGGCGAGCGCGGCGTACCGCGCGGCGGCGAGCAGCCCGCCGATCGACAGCTCGCCGGCGGCGAGGCGGGCTCCGGCCACCGCCAGGACGGCGATCTGGAGCAGCGGCACGGTCACGGCGGCCTGGGCCGTGGAGCGCCCCTGGACCCGCCACATGCGGTAGCCCTGGGCGCTGAGGGCGGCCAGCGGTTCCAGGACGCGGGCCTGTTCGCGCCGGGCGGTGCCGGCGGCGGCGATCGTACGGGCGCCGCCCACCGCCTCCACGAGGCGGGCGGCGATCTCGCCCTGGCTCTCCTGGTAGCGCGCGACGCTGTCGCCCGACGCGCGGACGAAGGCTTTCAGCAGCAGGGCGAGCACCGGCACACCGACGAGGAACGCCCCGGCCGTCCACAGGTCGACGACCGCGAGGGCGACGAGTCCGCCGACGGGTGTCACGACGGCGGCCACGGTGCCCGCCAGCGCGGCGGGGGCCGCGCCGGCGTGGGCCGCGTTGCCGACCAGGCGGGCGACGACGTCACCGGGCGGTGTGTGGTCGGTGGTGCGCGGCCCGGCCGCCAGGACGTGCCGCAGCAGGCGTCGGCGGAACCAGGCGGTGGAGCGGGCGTTGGTGGTTCCCGTCAGTACCCCGTCGAGCGCGTCGACGACGACGAGCAGGCAGGTGAGCGCCGCGCAGGCGGCGAGCCAGGGGGCGGCGGGGCGTCCGGAGAGGAGCAGGTCCAGGGTGCGGCCGAGTACGGCGGGCAGCGCCAGGCCGATGAGCGCTCCGGCGGTGCTGAGGACCAGGACGGCCGCGCCGGGGACCGCGGTGTGCCGGACGGAGTCGAGCAACAGCCGGTCGGCCGTGCGGTGTTGATCGGGCTGTCGGTCCACTGCGCGTCACCGCCGGTCTTCCTGGTGCGGACGGATGTGCGGCCCCGGGTGCAGTGAGCCACCGGGGCCGCATCCCTGTCAGAACGTCGTCTCGAAGATGTCTCCCGACGTCACGGACAGGACGTCACAGGGACGACGTCACAGACACAGCAGGAAGCTGTTGGAGCTGTGCTTGTCGCACGCCAGCAGGCTGAGGCTGCTCTGGTCGCCGCCGTCGGTCTCGGGGGTGTCCAGGCTCTGGAGGTCGAGGAGTGCCATGGTGGTTCCCTTCGGTTGTCCGTTCCCGTGGGGACGGGGTTATTTGGTGCGGTACGTCTCCGGGTCGGAGCCGTACCGGTTCTGGGGCCGCGTCGGCGGCGGGAGGAAGGGCAGGTGCGCGCCGGTGCCGCGCGCCGCTGCCAGTGCGAGGAGTACGCCGGCGCCACCGGTGCCCAGGTCCATGGACAGGCGCATCATCTGGTCGCCGGGGAAGGCCAGGTGGCCCTCGTACGGCAGGGCGTACCAGCCGAGTCCTTCGAGCTGCGCGGCGAGGTGCTCGGGCCGCGCCTGCGGGGCGGTGGTCCTGGACAGGTGGAGGACCATGCCCGCGCGCCCGTTGAACAGTCCGGGCTGGGCGTAGTACCGCGAGCGGGCCGCTCGTACGATGCCCTCCCGCGCCTGCTGGAACTCCTCGTCCTCGCGGTGGGAGAGGAAGTCGTCGAGCACCATGCCGATGCCCGCGGACCCGGCGCCGAGGTACGGCATGGTCCGTGTCCCCTCGTCGACGAGCAGGGTGCCGGCGCTGTTGCGGACGCAGCGCGCGAGATCGGCGCGCAGGGCGTCGGCCGCCAGGTCGAGGAGCTGCGGGGCGCCCGTGTCCTCGTACAGGCGCAGGAAGAGCAGGGCGGGGCCGGTGGCTCCGTGCAGCAGTCCGGTGCGCTTGCCCGGGGCACCGCCGGGGCCGAGCCGGTCGGCGAGGATCTGCGCGGCTTCGAGGGCGCTCTGGCGGAGGCCCGCCTCCCCGGTCGTGCGGGAGAGTGCGGCGAGTACGAGCCCGACCCCGGACAGCCCTCCGTACAGCCCGGGGACGAGCCGCTGCCACTTCTCCTCCAGCACCCGCTGGACGAGTTCCAGGGCCCGCTCGCGGTGTCCGAGCCCGTCGAGGACGTGGGCGACGCCCGTCAGCCCGTCGTAGAGTCCGAGCGGCGTGCCGAGCGGCGGCGGGGCGGTCTGCCGCAGCAGCCACTCCTCGCCCTCCTCGTACCGTCCGGCGCCGGCCTGGCCGAGCGCGTACAGGACACCGGCGGCGCCGTGCGCGATGCCGAGTCCGCCGCCGTCGGAGAACTGGGCGATGTCGCCGGGGAAGAGCCGGTCGTCGCGGCCGGGCGTGGCGGAGGCCCGGATGCCCGCGGCGACCGAGTCCCGGCCGCCCGGCCAGTCGGCGGGCTCCACCGGCAGGTACGGCCGCCCGTCGCCGGCCGGGTCCGTCTCCCGGATCACCTCGACCGCCTCGTCGAAGAACGCGCGCGGCACGTCCGGGAACTGCCGCGCGGCGACCTCCGCGAGGTGGCGCGCCTTGTCGCGGTCGACGACCAGAAGCGTGGTCATGGGCAGGAAGAGCGCCAGCCGCAGGCAGGCCAGGGCGTAGCGGTCGACGTCGAACCCGGTGCGCTCGCGGGGCGCGATGAAGCCGGGGTGGGCGATGGCCTGCCGGTGGTTCTCGTCGGCGCCGGCGGCGGCCTCGAAGTCCAGGAGGCGTACGGACTCCTCGTCCGGGTCCACCATGATGTTGAACATGTGCAGGTCGTTGAAGACGACGCCCCGGCCGTGCACGGCGGCGACCGCCTCCTCGACCGCGCGGTGGATGCGCAGGGCCCAGCGGGAGTAGTCCGCGACGGCGGCCGGGTCCGGCTCGGGTTCCAGCAGCGGGTGGCGCTGGGCGAAGAAGGAGTTGAGGGTGCGGCCCGGCAGGTGGTCCATCACCAGGAAGCGGTGGTCGCCGAGCAGGAACCAGTCGCGGACCTCGGGGGCGACGCCGAGTCCCGACAGCCGTTCCAGGGCGGTCCGCTCCCGCTCCAGGCGGGTGACGGCGTCGGCCCGGTCGGCCGCGAGTCCGGCGTACGGGCGCGCCTCCTTGAGGACGACCTTCTCGCCGGTGCGCAGGTCCTCGCCGAGGTAGACCCCGCCGCCGTTCGAGAAGTGCAGGGCGCTGTCGATGCGGTACGGCAGGTCGTTGGTGGTGGTGGCGTTGCGGGCCGCGAGGTGCGGTGCGAGGAACGCGGGCAGCTCCACCCAGTCCGGGACGTGGAAGGACGGCTCGCGCAGGTCCGGGACGAGGGTCCCCCCGGCGTTCTCGATCGCCGGTACGAGCGCGCCCTTGGCGTCGACGCAGTACCGGTGCGCGAAGCCGCCGTAGCGGACGTACAGCGGGCCGTCGCCCCAGCGCAGGTCGGTGAGGATGTACGGGCCTGGCTCGCCCTCCAGCAGTTCGCCGAGCTCCCGGAGCACGACGTGCAGTTCGTTCTCGTCGGCCGGGTAGAGCGTCGCGAACTTGCCGCTGGAGCCGCGCCCGGCGTACTTGGAGTTGCGCAGGTGCAGCGGCTGCGGTCCCGGTACGAACTTGAACGGCAGGCCGCGCGGGACGCAGTAGTCCCACACCTTCGCGGCGGTCTTCTCCGCGTTGTCCAGACAGGCCGAGACGTGGATCTTCCAGCCCTGGAGCGGCCGGCCCGGCAGCGGCGCGCCGTCGTCGCCGACCGGGTTGATGTGCATCCAGTCGCCGGAGACGAATCTGCGCCAGCCGGGCGGGACTTCGCGCTGGGCCGCCTCGAAGAGCGGCGCCGGCGAGGACGCGCCGGGCCGCCCCGCCGAGAGACGGTCCGGGGTCTCGTAGAACTGCCTGTCGGCGAGGCAGAAGACCTCGTACCGGTTGTCCATGCGTCCCCCCTCGGCGGCTGTGGTGACACCGAGATTTCCATGGGGCCGCAGGGCGGGAACAGTCACACCTGTCACGTCATGGGTGTGCGGTACTCATAGGTAAAGAAGCGTTCGCACGTGTTCGACGGCGGGTGTGGAGCGCTGAACGGGATTGGGGCGGTGGGCGGTTCACTCGTCGGGCGGGAAGACCGCCTCCCCGCTCCCGAGCAGCGTGATCGTGATCGCCTCGACCGGGCAGCCCTCCGCCGCGGCCAGCACCTTCTCGTTGGCGTCGAGGTCCGGGCCGGCCGGGCGCGACTGGCGGGCGGAGTCCAGGGCGAAGGCTCCCGGCGCGTGGTGCAGACAGGTGCCGGAGCCGATGCACACGCCCCGGTCGACCTCGACGTGCCAGCGGTCCCCCGTCACGCGTCCCCCTGTCCGTGACCCGCGGGCAGGTGGATCATCTTGTGCTCCAGGTACTCGCCGAACCCCTCGGGCCCGAACTCCCTGCCGAGGCCGGAGTTCTTGTAGCCGCCGAAGGGTCCGAGCATGTCGATGCTGAAGGTGTTGACGGAGTACGTGCCGGTCCTGACCTGCCGCGCGATGTCGATGCCGTGCTCGGTGTCGGCGGTCCACACACTGCCGCTGAGCCCGTACTCCGAGTCGTTGGCGATGCGGACGGCGTCGCTCTCGCCGTCGTACGGCAGCAGGCAGATGACCGGGCCGAAGATCTCCTCGCGGGCGATCCGCATCGAGTTGTCGACCCCGCCGAACAGTGTCGGCTCGACGTACCAGCCGCGTTCCGTGCCCGCCGGGCGTCCGCCGCCGGCCAGGACCTTCGCGCCCTCCTCCTGGCCGATCCTGATGTAGTCCAGGGAGCGCCGCTGCTGGCGTTCGGCGACGAGCGGGCCGACCTCGGTGGCCGGGTCGAGCGGGTCGCCCACCCGGAGGGCCCCGGCCGCGGCGGCGAACGCCTCGGCGTACTCGTCGTAGCGCGAGCGCGGGGTGAGGATGCGGGTCTGGGCCACGCACGCCTGGCCGTTGAGCATCCAGGCGAAGGGGACGATCCCCGCCACGGCCGTCTCCGGGTCGGCGTCCGGCAGGATCACGGCCGCCGACTTGCCGCCGAGCTCCAGCGTCACCCGGGTGAGGTTGCGCGCGGCGACCTCCATCACGCGCTTCCCGGCCGCGACCGAGCCGGTGAACGACACCTTGTCGACGCCCGGATGCCCGACGAGGTACTCACTGACCTCGCGGTCGGCCGGGATGATCGACAGGACGCCCTCGGGCAGCCCGGCCTCGGTGGCTATCTCGGCCAGGATGTACGCGTCGAGGGGCGTCTCCGGCGACACCTTGAGCACGGCCGTGCAGCCCGCCAGCAGCGCGGGCGCGAGCTTGGCCGCCGCCGTGAACTGCGGGACGTTCCACGGCACGACGGCCGCGACCACGCCGGCCGGCTCCCGGCGCACGAGGATCGGCCCGAGGACGCCGGTCCGCCGCTCCTCGAACGGGAAGTCGCGCGCGACGGCGATGGTGGCGTCCCAGACCATCATGGCGGCCAGCGCCTGCATCATGACGCTCGCGGTGTACGGAGACCCGTTCTGCGTGGTGATGCTGCGGGCGATCTCCTCGTGCCGTACGGCGATCGCGTCCTTGATCCGGGTGACGACGGCGATCCGCTCGTCCAGCGTCGTCCGGGGCCAGGGCCCGTGGTCGAACGCCTCGCGCGCCGCCGCCACCGCGCGGTCGACGTCGGCGCGCGAGGCGTGCGGCACGCGGCCGATGACCTGCTCGGTGTGCGGCGAGACGACTTCGATGACCTCGCTGCCCAGCGGGTCGGTCAACTGGCCGCCGATGTACAGCTTCCGGTGCTCCACAAGCTCGGTCATGACTGGTCTGCCTCCCACGGCTCACGGCCCGGCGACGCTCGCCCGAGCATTCTGACGACGCATCAGAACTGATACCAGTTCCAGTCCGGACAGTCCACGGGCGTCACCGCCCGCCCCTTTGCAAGGAAGTCGACTTGGGCGACCATTGGAACCAGTTCTAGTAATCGGCGAGGAATCGGGGCCCCATGACGCAGGTGACCGAGCACGGCGGCGGCGTCTGGTCCCTCGCGGTCCCCATCCCGGACAATCCGCTCGGCCACACCCTGGTCCACCTGCTCGACACCGACGACGGCCCGGTGCTGATCGACACGGGCTGGGACGACCCCGCGTCCTGGGACGCGCTGGCCGCCGGGCTCACCGCGCTCGGCACGTCCGTCGCGGAGATCCACGGCGTGCTCGTCACCCACCACCACCCCGACCACCACGGCCTGTCCGGCCAGGTGCGCGAGGCGTCCGGCGCGTGGATCGCCATGCACGCCGCCGACACCGAGGTCGTCCGCAGGACCCGCGGCGCGGAGCCCGGCGCCTGGCTCGACTACATCACCGCCAAGCTGACGGCCGCCGGAGCGCCCGAGGGGCACCTCGCCCCGCTCCGCGCCGCCCGCGACTCGGGACGGGCGAGCACCCTGCCGGGCCTGCGGGCCGCGCTCCCGGACCGCGAGATCGTCCCCGGCGACCTCCTCCCCCTCACCGGCCGCCGCCTGCGGGCCGTCTGGACCCCCGGCCACACCCCGGGCCACGTCTGTCTGCACCTGGAGGAGGCGCACCCGGCGAACCTCCCCGGCAACGGCCGCCTCTTCTCCGGCGACCACCTGCTCCCCGGCATCACCCCGCACATCGGCCTGTACGAGGACCCCGACGACACGGCGGTCACCGACCCCCTGGGCGACTACCTCGACTCCCTCGAACGCGTCGCCCGCCTGGCCCCCGCCGAGGTGCTCCCGGCCCACCAGCACGCGTTCACCGGCGCCCCCGCCCGCGTCGCGGAGCTCCTCGCCCACCACGAGGACCGCCTCGCGGGCCTGCGCGCCCTGCTCGCCACCCCCCTCACCGCCTGGCAGCTCGCCGAGCGGATGGAATGGAACCGGCCCTGGGCGGAGATCCCGTACGGGTCCAGGAACATCGCCGTGTCGGAGGCCGAGGCCCACCTGCGCCGCCTGGTGAAGCTGGGCCACGCGGAGGCGCTGCCGGGCGGCGACCCGGTCAGGTACGCCGCTGTGTGACGGCGGGGGCGGCTGCGCGGGGGCGGCGCCCCGACCGCCCGGGGGCCGTCCCGTACGGGCCGGTAGAGTGTGCGAGTCGTCATCATGCCGTTCTGGGAGAAGCCGGTGCGAATCCGGCACTGACCCGCAGCCGTTATCCGTCCCCGCGACGGTCAGTCGGAACGCCCGGTCCGGCATGACTACTGGCTCGGCACCGTCGAGGTATACGGAGCCGGAGCCTGGTGCGTGGTGTGCGCGCGCCCGGGCCCGGCTCCTCAGCAGGAGAGGCCCCCGCCCGTCATGACCCTTCGCCGCAGCGCAGCCGCCGTGCTCGCCGCTTCCGCCGTACTCTGCGCGTCCGCGGCCACCGCCACGACCGCCGTCGCCGCCCCCTCCCCCTCCCCCACGCCCGTGGTCCCCTCGGGCCTCTACGGGGAGAAGGACCCGACGTACGACGGCGTCTGGCGGCAGTCGCTGGCCTTCCTCGCGCAGGACGCCGTGGGCGTGAAGCCCGCCGCGAAGGCCGTGAACTGGCTCGTCGGGCAGCAGTGCGACAGCGGCGGCTTCCCGTCCTTCCGCGCCGACGCCGCCGAGCCGTGCACGTCCAAGACGGTGATGGACAGCAACGCCACCGCCGCCGCCGTGCAGGCGCTGAGCGCGCTCGGCGGGCAGGACGCCGCCGTGAAGAAGGGCGTCGGCTGGCTGAAGGCGTCGCAGAACCAGGACGGCGGCTGGGGCTACAACCCCGGCAGCCCGAGCGACGCCAACTCCACCTCGATCGCGATCGGCGCGCTGGCCGCGGCGGGCGAGAAGCCGGCCGGGGTGAAGTCCCAGCAGGGCAGGTCGCCGTACGACGCCCTGGTCGCCTTCTCCGTGCCGTGCGACGCGAAGAAGGGCGGCGGCGCGTTCGCGTACCAGCCGGACAAGTCGGGCGAACTCGCGCCCAACGACGACGCGACGGCTGCGGGCGTGCTGGGCGGACTCGGCCTGGGGCTGAACGCCAGGGACGAGCAGTCCGGCGACCGGCCCAGCAGCGCGCCCGTCCCGTGCGAGAAGGGCAGGCCGGCCCCGGAGCGGGCGGCCGCGTACGGCGCCGCGTACCTTCGCGGCGCACTCGCCGGAAAGGGCCACCTGGACACGCCCCCCATGCCGGGCGCCAAGAAGACCGAGCCGCAGCCGGACTTCGGCAACACCGCCGACGCGGTCGTCGCGCTGGCCGCGCAGGGCGGGGCCCAGGAGGCCCGCGAGCCCCTGGAGTGGCTGGAGAAGAACTCGGCGTCCTGGGCGAAGGAGAACGGCCCCGCCGCGTACGCGCAGCTCGTCCTCGCCGCGCACGCGACCGGCGCCGACCCGAGGAAGTTCGGCGGCACCGACCTGGTGAAGGCGCTCAACGCGACCGGGCCGGCCCCGGAAGCGGCCGAGAAGAAGACCGAGGACGAGAAGGACGACTCCGGCAGCCCCTTCGGCGACTGGTGGATCGTCGCCGTCCTGTTCGTCGCGAGCGTCGGCGTCGGCATCCTGTTCAGCGGCCGCAAGAAGAACCAGCAGCGGTGACGGCGGTACGGACGCGGCCGGCCGCCCTGCTCCTCGTGCTCGGCGCCGCGCTCCTCGCGCTGGCGGGCGCGGTGCTGGGCGCGGGGACCGCGCAGGCGGCCACCGGCTACCGCTACTGGTCGTTCTGGGAGAACGACGGCGGCGAGTGGACGTACGCCACCCAGGGCCCCGCCATGGCTCGGCCCGCCGACGGCGACGTGATCGGCTTCCGGTTCTCGGTGAGCGAGGACTCGCGGGACTCGGCCAGGCCGCGCCGCGCCGCCGGCTCCTTCGACGCCGTGTGCGAGGGCACGCCGGCCCGCAAGGGCACCAAGCGGATCGCCGTCGTCATCGACCCCGGCACGGCGGCCGACGCCCCGGCCGGCGAACGGCCGCCCGCGCAGCGCACCGCGTGCGCGCGGACCGGCACGGACGCCACGGCGGCGGACGCGCTCGCCTCGGTGGCGAAGCCGCTGCGCTACGACAGCTCGGCGCTGCTGTGCGCCATCTCCGGCTACCCGAGGACGGGCTGCGGGGAGCAGGTGCAGGACCGCGACGCCGAACCGTCCGGCGACGCGTCCGCGCCCGCGCCGGCGTCCTCGACCGCCGGGACCGCCGGTGACGACGTGGACGGCGGGCCCTCCGCCGGTGTGCTCGCGGGCCTCGCCGCCGTGCTGACGCTCGGCGTCGCGGGCGTGTGGCAGGCGCGCCGCCGCCGCGGATGAGCCCCGTGACCCTGCGCGCGCCGCTGGCGAGCCGCAGCAACGCCCTGCACGCCGGGGCGTGGTGGCTGTGGGCGCTCGGACTGGCCGCCGCCGCGTCCCGGACCACCAATCCGCTGCTCCTCGGGATGCTGGTGGCAGTGGCGGGGTACGTGGTGGCGGCGCGGCGGACGGATGCCCCGTGGGCCCGTTCGTACGGCGCCTTCGTGAAGCTCGGTCTGTTCGTCATCGGCGTCCGCCTGGTGTTCTCGGCGTTCTTCGGCTCGTCGATCCCGGGCAGTCACACCCTGCTCACGCTCCCCGAAGTGCCGCTGCCCGACTGGGCGCAGGGGGTGCGGATCGGTGGGCGGGTGACGGCCGAGCAACTGGTGTTCGCCCTGTACGACGGGGCGAAGCTGGCCACGCTCCTGATCTGCGTGGGCGCCGCGAACGCGCTCGCCAATCCGGCCCGGCTGCTCAAGTCGCTGCCGGCGGCGCTGTACGAGGCGGGGGTCGCCGTCGTGGTGGCGATGACGTTCGCGCCCAACATGGTGGCGGACGTGGCACGGCTGCGCACCGCGCGCCGCCTGCGCGGCCGGCCCGCCGGGGGCGTGCGGGCCGTCGTCCAGATCGGGCTGCCGGTCCTGGAGGGCGCGCTGGAACGCTCGGTGGCGGTGGCCGCTTCGATGGACGCGCGCGGCTACGGGCGCACCGCCGAAGTGCCGCCCGCCGTCCGGCGCACCACGGCCGTGCTGACGCTCGGCGGGCTGCTGGGGGTGTGCGCCGGGGCGTACGGGCTGCTGACCGCCGACGGCGAGGCGTACGGCCTGCCGGCCATGGCCGGGGGGCTGGCCGCCGCGCTGGCGGGGCTGCGTCTCGGCGGCCGGCGCAGCGTCCGTACCCGCTACCGGCCGGACGCGTGGGGCGTACGGGCGTGGCTGGTGGCGGGGTCGGGCGTCGCCGTCGCGGCGCTGATGATCCGGGCCGCCGCGTACGATCCGGCGGCCCTGCATCCCGGGGTGGTGCCCCAGGTCGCGCCCGTGTTCCCGTTGTGGCCGGCGGCGTCCGTGCTGATCGGCCTGCTGCCGGCGTTCGTGGCTCCGGTGCCGCAGACGTCTCCTGCGAGGAAAGCGACTTCGAAGTGATCCGGTTCGAGAACGTGTCGGTGCGTTACGCCGACGCCGCTTCGCCCGTGCTCCGGGGGGTGGATCTGACGGTGCCGGAGGGCGAGTTGGTCCTCCTGGTCGGTCCTTCAGGAGTCGGCAAGTCGACCCTGCTGGGCACGGTCTCCGGTCTCGTCCCCCACTTCACGGGCGGCACGCTGCACGGACGCGTGACGGTCGACGGCCGCGACACCCGCACGCACAGGCCGCGCGAACTGGCCGACGTCGTCGGCACGGTGGGCCAGGACCCGCTCGCCCACTTCGTCACCGACACCGTGGAGGACGAGCTGGCGTACGGCATGGAGTCCCTCGGCCTCGCGCCGGACGTGATGCGCCGCCGGGTCGAGGAGACCCTGGACCTGCTCGGCCTCGCCGAGCTGCGCGACCGGCCCATCGCCACCCTCTCCGGCGGCCAGCAGCAGCGTGTGGCGATCGGCTCGGTGCTCACGCCGCACCCCAGGGTCCTGGTGCTGGACGAGCCGACCTCGGCGCTGGATCCGGCGGCGGCGGAGGAGGTCCTCGCGGTGCTCCAGCGCCTGGTGCACGACCTGGGGACGACCGTGCTGCTGGCCGAACACCGCCTGGAGCGGGTCGTGCAGTACGCGGACCGGGTCGTCCTGCTGCCCGGGCGGGGGGAGGCGCCGCGCACGGGTGCGCCCGCCGACATCATGGCGGCCTCGCCCGTGTACCCGCCGGTGGTGGGGCTCGGCCGCCTCGCGGGCTGGTCCCCGCTCCCCCTCTCGGTACGCGACGCCCGCCGCCGCGCCACCACCCTGCGCACCCGCCTGGCCGCCGAGGACCCGGAGCGATTCCCGGCGCGCCCTGCCGGGGGGACGCCGGGGGAAGGGGTGGGCGGGCTCGGGTCGGGCTCCGGCACCGGGACCGGCACGGACACGGGGACGGACACCGGGACGGACACCGGGACGGACACCGGGACGGACACCGGGACCGGCACGGACACGGACACCGGGATCGGCATAGGCACTGGCACGGACGCCGGCACCGGTCATGAGCCGGCGGCAGCATCCGCGCCGGTCGGGCCGGTCGCAGCCGGCAAGGGGCGGGTGGCGGAGGCGCTCGGCCGGCTGCTGGGCCGCCGGGCCCCCGCCGCACCGGCAGGAGCCCGCGCCGCCAGGGCCGAGACCGGCACCGGCACCGGCACCGGCACCGAGACGGAAATCGTGGCGGCCGTCACGAATCTCGGGGTCCGCCGCGCCCGCGTAGAGGCTCTGCGCCGCGTCACGTTCGCCGTCTCCCGGGGCGAGACCGTCGCCCTCATGGGGCGCAACGGCGCGGGCAAGTCCACCCTCCTGTCCGCCCTCGTCGGCATGATCGAGCCCACCTCCGGCTCGGTCTCCGTCGGCGGCCGCACCCCCCACCGCACCAGCCCCCGCGAGATGGTCCGCGAGGTGGGCCTGGTGCCGCAGGAGCCGCGCGATCTGCTGTACGCCGACACCGTCGCCGCCGAGTGCGCGGCGGCCGACGGCGACGCGGGCGCACCGCCGGGCACCTGCCGGGACCTGGTCGCCGGGCTGCTCCCCGGCATCGAGGACGGCACGCACCCCCGCGACCTGTCCGAGGGCCAGCGCCTCGCCCTGGCCCTGGCGGTCGTGCTCACCGGACGCCCCCCGCTCCTCCTCCTCGACGAGCCCACCCGCGGCCTCGACTACGCCGCGAAGGCCCGCCTGACCGGCCTGCTGCGCGACCTGGCCGCCCGGGGGCACGCGATCGTACTGGCGACGCACGACGTGGAACTCGCGGCGGAACTGGCGCACCGCGTGCTGATCCTGGCCGACGGCGAGGTCGTCGCGGACGGCCCGACGGCCGAGGTCGTCGTGTCCTCGCCCGCCTTCGCGCCGCAGGTGGCGAAGGTCCTCGCCCCGCAGCAGTGGCTGACCGTGGCGCAGGTGCGCGACGCACTGGGCGGGGCGGCCTCATGAGGCCCCCGAAGCCGGTACGCGCCGTTCGCCTCGGTCCCCGCTCGGTCGGCGCGCTGCTCCTCATCACCGCGACAGGAGTGGTCGCCTTCGGCTGGCCGCTGCTCGCCGACCCCGGCTCGGGGCTCGCCGAGAACCACTCCCAGGACGCCCCCTGGCTGCTCGCGGTACTCCTCCCGCTCCTCGTCGCCGTGGTCGTCGCGACCATCGCGGACGCCGGACTCGACGCGAAGGCCGTCGCGATGCTGGGCGTACTGGCCGCCGTCGGGGCGGCGCTGCGCCCGCTCGGGGCGGGGACGGCCGGCCTGGAGCCGATGTTCTTCCTGATGGTGCTGAGCGGCCGTGTCCTCGGCCCGGGCTTCGGCTTCGTACTCGGCTCGGTGACGATGTTCGCGTCCGCGCTGCTCACCGGCGGGGTCGGGCCGTGGATGCCGTTCCAGATGCTGTCCATGGGCTGGTTCACGATGGGCGCGGGCCTGCTGCCGGGCGCGGAGCGCCTGCGCGGCCGGGCGGAGCTGGCGATGCTGGCGGCGTACGGCTTCGTCGCGGCCTTCCTCTACGGGGCCGTCATGAACCTCCAGGGCTGGACGTACATCGGCGGCATGGCGTCCGGCGTGTCCTTCCGGCCGGGCGATCCGGTGCACGAGAACCTGGTCCGCTTCCTCGCCTACTGCGTTACCACCTCCCTCGGGTGGGACCTGGGCCGCGCGGCGCTCACCGTCGTGCTGGTCCTCACCACCGGCGCCACGCTGCTGAGGGCGCTGCGCCGGGCGACGCGCCGGGCCGCCTTCGAGGCCCAGGTCACATTCGAGGCGCCGCGGCACTGATCCACCGGTGAGAGGGCCCACAGGACCTTGGTCCTCGACTACGGCGGTTAGTAGGCCGACGGGAGCGCCCGCGGGCCCTCAACACGTCTGTGACCTGCACGGATACCGGAAGCCGTACGGCGGGCCGATGGGCCCGCTCCACCGGTTCTGCTAGTAAGAGGGGTGATTGCGCCGGGACGGGGGCCCTGCTTCATTGGAGCAGTCGCCGGGAGCGGTACGCCGGTCATCACCGGCCCGCCCGCGACATCCCCCGTACCCGACGTTAGGTCCCCACGTGTCGTTTCCGGTCGTCAACCGTCTCGTCGCCCGCCCCAAGTCCTTCGCCGCCGGCGCCGCCGTGCTGCTCGGGTCGGTGGGTGTGGTCATGGGCGGCGGCGTCTCCGAGGCCGCTGCCGCGAGCCCGCAGGCCGTCGCCCGGCAGATGATCCCGGACGCCGCGCAGTTCTCCTGCTTCGACAGGATCGTCGAGCACGAGAGCGGCTGGAACCCGCAGGCCAGCAATGCCTCGTCCGGCGCGTACGGCCTGGTCCAGGCCCTGCCCGCCACCAAGATGTCCTCCGCGGGCGCGGACTGGAAGACGAACCCGGCCACCCAGATCGAGTGGGGCCTGGACTACATGAACGACCGCTACGGCAGCCCGTGCGGCGCCTGGGACTTCTGGCAGTCCAACGGCTGGTACTGACCGGCCCCGCACCGCGCCTCAAGGTCCCGGCCACCCCGCTCGCAGCGGGGGCCGGGGCCTCGTCGTCGTTCAGTGCACCTGGTGCACCCCGGTCGCGTCCCGGACGAAGACGGTGTGGGGTTCCGTGGTGCGGTAGCGCTCCTTGAGGACGAACGGCGCCGGTGTCCCCGGCGCGGGGGCGTCCGGGGGCTCGACGTACAGCACGTACCTCCTCGGCGCGAGCGGTTCCGGCGACGGCTGCGCCCCGGGTTCCGCGTCCGGCAGCGCCTTCTGCGGCTCACTGTCGAACTGCAGCCACCCCCGGCAGCCCGCGACGGGGAAGGTGCCGGTCGCCGTGACGGTCACCACATTGCCGGTCTGGGCGAAGGTGTAGGCCGCCGTGCCGAGTTCGAGCCTCTTGCGGGCGCCGTCGTTCCAGCGCCGGAAGAGTTCGATCCACTCCTGCGGCCACCGTCCGCCGTGGCTGACCGGCGGCATGTCGTTCTGCAGGCGGGTGAGAATGTCATCGGCCCGAGCCACGACGTCGTCGTAGTCCCAGAGATCGAACTCGCTTCTCATGTGCTCGCGGTCGGTGGTGCGGAACATGGGCTGGATGTGGAGTTCGAAGACAGGTGTACGCACGCTAGCGGTACACCTCCATCAGCACGTCCTTCAGCTTGACCTCCTCGATGAGGCCCTCCTGCTGCCCGCCCCCGCCCGGGTTGAACGGCGAAGGGATGTACTGAAGCGTCAGCACATGGTCCTCGACCGCGCCGGGCGTCGACTCCAGGACCGACGTCACGTCGAAGCGGACGATGCACGAAGTCGGGTGGAGCGGCCGTGCGCCATGACCGCCGTGACCGCCGTGACCGTCGTGGCCGCCGTGGCCCCCTTCGGGGTGGACGTGGGCACGCCACATGGACACGTATCCGACGCCGTACTGCTTCGTGAACTCCTCGTCGTCGCGCCGGAACTCCACCGCGTCGGGGTGGACGAAGCCGCGCAGCAGGTAGCTCCCGGTCATCGGCACCTTGAGCTCGTCCAGCCGCACGACCACCCTTCTGCCCTCCTCGGGCGGCGGCGGGAGCCGGAACTGCACCCGCTCGCTCTCGCGCAGCTCCGTCGCGATGTCGGCCCCGGACGCCGCCGCCATCGGCTGCGCGACCATCAGGTTCCGGAACGGCGACGGCGGCGGCACCGGTACTCCGAACGCCGATTCGAGCTGCGCCGAGTACGCGTAGGTGTAGTCCAGCTCCTCCGTCTTCTCGAACTCCGCCACCTTGTTACGGGGCCGGTCCTGGAACCCGCGGAGCACTTCGTCCGGCGAGGTGACGGCCGGGAACCCGTTGCGGCGCTGCCACTCCGCCCACATGAGGTCGATGAAGCAGTGGAAGCTGAAGTAGATGGGGTCGTGGGCGGCCTGGGACGGGTCGGACATGAGACCGCCGATGAACCGGCCGTGCATGTCGTTGTGCGGGCCGAGTTCGAGATCGCCGTAGTCGCCGTTCGGGTCTCCCTGCGGGTAGCCGCCGAACTGCTCCGGATCGGTGACCGTGGTGACGATCTCCAGGGTGTTGGTCGGCAGAGAGGTCGACGCGTCCGTGTTGCGGCCCGGGGAGAACAGCCCGGTCTCGTCGAAGGCCGCCGGGAAGAGGCCGCTCGCCTGCGGGTGGATCCAGTCCCAGTACGGGATGGTGACGTCCGCCGTTCTGGGCGGATCCGCCTCCTGCAGAAGTTTCTCGAAGTAGTGCAGGTGGGCGCGGTGCCACGGCAGGAACAGGTCGCTCCCGTGTTCGCACCCGCCGACGAAGAAGTCGTTGTGCAGGGCGGCCTGGAAGTCGTAGCCGGTGGGGTCGTCGGGATTCGCCGCCGAGCGCGCGCGCAGGATGTCGAGGGCGTGGACGTAGTCGCTGAGCCGAGCGGCGCTCAGGGCGTTGATGTCCTGGCGTTCCTTGGTCATTTTGGCCTCCGTTTCGGGGCCAAAATAGGATAGATACTGTCATATGCCAGAAAGGGGACCGAACGTGGGCGCGCCAGGGACACTCCGGGCCCGGCTCCGGCACACCGGGGCGGGCGCGCCCGCCCCTCGCGCTAAAGCCGCTGGAGGATCGTGCCGGTGGCGAGCGCGCCGCCCGCGCACATCGTGACGAGGGCGAACTCCTTGTCGCGGCGCTCCAGTTCGTGCAGGGCCGTCGTGATCAGGCGGGCCCCCGTCGCGCCCACCGGATGGCCGAGCGCGATCGCGCCGCCGTTCACGTTCACCTTCTCCAGGTCCTGTTCGAAGACCTGCGCCCAGCTGAGCACCACCGAGGCAAAGGCTTCGTTGATCTCGACGACGTCGATGTCCTTGAGCGACATGCCCGCCCTGCCGAGCACCGCGCGGGTGGCGTCGATCGGCCCGTCGAGATGGAAGTGCGGGTCGGATCCGACGAGGGCCTGGGCGACGATCCGGGCGCGCGGTTTGAGCTTGAGGGCGCGGGCCATCCGCTTGGACGCCCACATGATCGCGCTCGCGCCGTCGGATATCTGCGAGGAGTTCCCCGCCGTGTGGACGGCGGTCGGCATCACCGGCTTGAGCCGGGCCAGCGCCTCCATCGACGTGTCCCGCAGCCCCTCGTCGCGGTCGACGAGCCGCCACATGCCCTGCCCCGCCGCCTGCTCCTCCTCGGTCGTCGGCACCTGCACGGCGAACGTCTCGCGTTTGAAGCGCTCCTCCGCCCAGGCGGTCGCCGCGCGCTCCTGCGACAACAGCCCGAGCGAGTCGACCCGTTCGCGCGTCAGACCGCGCTTGCGGGCGATCCGCTCGGCCGCCTCGAACTGGTTGGGCAGGTCGACGTTCCACTCGTCCGGCCACGGCTTCCCCGGCCCGTGCTTGGACCCCGACCCCAGCGGGACCCTCGACATGGCCTCCACCCCGCAGCTGATGCCGACGTCGACGACCCCGGCGGCGATCATGTTGGCGACCATGTGGGCGGCCTGCTGGGAGGAGCCGCACTGGCAGTCGACGGTCGTCGCGGCCGTCTCGTACGGCAGGCCGACCGCCAGCCAGGCGTTGCGGGCGGGGTTCATGGACTGCTCACCGGCGTGCGTGACCGTCCCGCCGACGATCTGTTCGACGCAGTCGGCGTGGATGGCCGTACGACCGAGGAGCTCGCGGTACGTCTCGCCGAGCAGGTAGGCGGGGTGCAGGTTGGCGAGCGCGCCTCCGCGCTTGCCGATGGGGGTGCGTACGGCTTCGACGATGACGGGTTCCGCGGCCATGAGCCGTCCTCTCCTCACCCGCGGGCCTCCCCCGGCGCCCACGGCGGCTGCCAACTAGTACGCGTTCTAGTTCTCTGAGCAGTCTTATGAGTGCCACCCCGGCAGCGCAAGGGTCTTGCACGCCTCGTGCACGCTCTCCACACGCAACAGAAGGCGCCGGGGCCCTTGCCACTTATAGAACCGGTTACTACATTCCCTGCAACTCCTGATGGGTCGTCAGACATTGGAGCTGCCGATGCACTGCCCCGCGCTGCCCGACGGGTTCGACTTCACCGACCCCGACCTGCTCCTCGCCCGCGTACCGCATCCGGAGTTCGCGCAGATGCGGCGTACCGCGCCGGTCTGGTGGTGCGCGCAGGCCCCCGGCATCTCCGGTTTCGACGACGACGGGTACTGGGCCGTCACCCGGCACGCCGACGTCAAGTACGTCTCCACGCATCCGGAGCTCTTCTCCTCGCACACCAACACCGCCGTCATCCGCTTCAACGAGACGATCAGCCGCGACCAGATCGAGGCCCAGAAGCTGATCATGCTCAACATGGACCCGCCCGAGCACACCCGGGTACGCCAGATCGTCCAGCGCGGCTTCACCCCGCGCGCGATCCGCTCGCTGGAGGACGCCCTGCGCGACCGCGCCCGCTCGATCGTGGCGGCGGCCGCCGCCGGCGCGGCGGACGACGGCACCTTCGACTTCGTCACCCGCATCGCCGTCGAACTGCCCCTCCAGGCCATCGCCGAGCTCATCGGCGTACCCCAGGAGGACCGGACCAAGATCTTCGACTGGTCGAACAAGATGGCCGCGTACGACGATCCCGAGTACGCCATCACCGAGGAGGTCGGCATGGAGGCGGCCATGGAGATCGTCTCGTACGCGATGAACCTGGCGGCCGCCCGCAAGGAGTGCCCGGCCAGGGACATCGTGTCGCAGCTGGTGGCGGCGGAGGGCGAGGGCAACCTCGGCCCGGACGAGTTCGGCTTCTTCGTCATCCTGCTGGCCGTCGCCGGGAACGAGACGACGCGCAACGCGATCAGCCACGGCATGCACGCCTTCCTGACACACCCCGGACAGTGGGAGCTCTACAAGCGCGAGCGCCCGGACACGGCGGCCGAGGAGATCGTGCGCTGGGCGACGCCCGTCGTCGCGTTCCAGCGGACGGCGACGCAGGACGTCGAACTGGGCGGGCAGCGGATCAGGAAGGGCGACCGGGTCGGGCTCTTCTACTCGTCGGCCAACAACGACCCCGAGGTGTTCACCGATCCGCAGGCGTTCGACATCACCCGCGACCCCAATCCCCACCTGGGATTCGGCGGCGGAGGCCCGCACTTCTGCCTCGGCAAGTCCCTCGCCGTGCTGGAGATCAACCTCATCTTCAACGCGATCGCCGACGCGCTGCCCGGCCTGGAGCTCGCGGGCGATCCCCGCCGGCTGCGCTCGGCGTGGCTGAACGGCATCAAGGAACTCCGGGTGACCCACCGCTGACCCAGCGGTCCCCGGACCCGGAGGTGGGGGCGATCCCCTGCGCCCCGCCCCCACCTCTCCCCGGCTGTCGGCCTTCCGATGTCACCGCGTGCACGGGCCTGCTCTATCCGTAGTGACGATTGATCAATAACGTTCGGGTGTCCGCCTGTTTATCGTTCAAGGGAGCATCCGACCATGACCACGGCCCAGCACGTCCCCGACCTGCTTTCGCCCGAGTTCGCCGAGAACCCGTACGCCGCCTACGAGGTGATGCGCGCGTCCGCCCCGCTGTTCTGGCACGAGGCGATGCAGAGCTGGGTCATCTCCCGGTACGAGGACGTGGAGCGGGCCTTCAAGGACAAGGAGTCGGTGTTCACCACCGACAACTACGACTGGCAGATCGAGCCCGTGCACGGGAAGACGATCCTCCAGCTCAGTGGACGAGAACACGCCGTGCGCCGCGCCCTGGTGGCGCCCGCCTTCCGCGGCAAGGACCTCCAGGAGCTGTTCCTGCCGGTCATCGAGCGCAACGCCCGCGAGCTGATCGACACCTTCCGCGACCGGGGCGCGGTCGACCTCGTGGACGCCTTCGCGACCCGCTTCCCGGTGAACGTGATCGCGGACATGCTCGGGCTCGACAAGGGCGACCACGCGAAGTTCCACCACTGGTACACCACCGTGATCGCGTTCCTCGGCAATCTGGCCGGCGACCCCGAGGTGGCGGCGGCCGGTGAGCGCACCCGCGTCGAGTTCGCCGAGTACATGATCCCGATCATCCAGGAGCGCCGGAAGGCCCCGGGCGACGACCTGCTGTCCACGCTGTGCGAGGCCGAGGTGGACGGCGTACGCATGAGCGACGAGGACATCAAGGCGTTCTGCAGCCTGCTGCTCGCGGCCGGCGGCGAGACGACCGACAAGGCGATCGCGGCCCTCTTCGCCAACCTCCTGGCCCACCCGGACCAGCTGGCCGCCGTGCAGCAGGACCGCACCCTCATCGACCGGGCCTTCGCCGAGACCCTGCGCTTCACTCCGCCGGTGCACATGATCATGCGTCAGACGGCCACGGACGTCACGCTCAGCGGCGGCACCATCCCGGCCGGAGCGACCGTGACGTGCCTGATCGGGTCCGCCAACCGCGACGAGAGCCGGTACGCGCACCCGGACAGGTTCGACATCTTCCGCGAGGACCTCACGGCGACGAACGCCTTCTCCGCCGCGGCCGACCACCTCGCCTTCGCCCTCGGACGGCACTTCTGCGTCGGCGCGCTGCTCGCGCGGGCGGAGGTGCAGACCGGCGTGAACCAGCTGCTCGACGCCATGCCCGGCCTACGGCTCGCGGACGGCGCCGAGATCGTCGAGCAGGGTGTCTTCACCCGGGGCCCGCAGAGCGTGCCGGTGACGTTCACGCCCGTCGGCTGACCGTCCCGGGCGCCGTCCCGCGCCGGTGACCCGGGCACGCCCGAAGCGGTCACCGGCGCGGCGGGCCGTCAGTGGGAGGACGGGGTGAAGGACACCGGCAGGGTGGTCAGGCCCCGCATCCAGACGGACGGCCGCCAGGTCAGCTCCTCCGGCTCGACCGCGAGCATCACGTCCGGGAGCCGCTCCAGGAGGGCTTCGACGGCGGTGCGGGCCATGACGTCGGCGAGCTGCGGCGCGGGGTAGGGGCAGCGGTGCTCGCCGTTGCTGAAGGAGAGGTGCGAGGAGTTGCCCTCCGCGCCGACGTGGCCCTCCGGCCAGATCTGCGGATCGGTGTTGGCCGCCGCGAAGCCCAGGACCAGGCAGTCGCCGGCCTTGATGTGGCGGCCGCCGAGCTGGACGTCGCGGTCGGCCCAGCGGCCGATGAAGTTCTGGGTGGGGGTCTCCAGCCAGAGGACCTCGTTGAGCGCCTGCCCGACGCTGAGCCGCCCGCCGGAGACGTTCAGGGCGAACCGGTCGTCGGTCAGGAGCCGGCGCAGGGCGTTGCCGATCCAGTTCGCCGTCGGCTGCTGCGCGGCGGCGATGATCGAGATCAGGTCCTGGACGATCTCCTCGTCCGCCAGATCCGCCGGGTGCGTGAGCATCCGGGAGATGACGTCCGGTCCCGGCGTGGCCCGCTTCTGGGCGACGAGCTCCTGGAGCCGCTTGCCCACGCGTCCGTACGCCGCCACCGGGTCGTCGCCCTCGGCTGCGTCCAGGGACATCCGCAGGTCCTCGACGAGGTCGTCGGTGTCCGTGCTGTGGGCCGGCATCCCGCACATCTGGACCGCCGCGCGCATCGGCAGGGCGTGGGCGTACGCCGCCATCAGCTCGGCCTCGCCGCTGCCCGCGAAGACGTCGATGAGCTCGTCGGCGATCCTTCGGCAGTTGTAGCCGAACTCGAACTGGTCGACCGCCTCCAGCGCCTCGCTGATGACCCCGGCGCGGCGCTGGTGTTCGAGGCCCTCGGTGAACAGGACGGAGGGCTGGTGTCCGACGTACGGCAGCAGCGGCCAGTCGGCCGGGATCGCGTCCCACTGGTTCCAGCGCCGGGAGTCGCGGGCGAACAGCTCGTCGTGGGTGGTGACGTACGAGACCTCGGAGTAGCCGAGGACCAGCCAGGCCGGGATGTCGCCGTCCAGCAGCACCGGCGCGACGGCGCCGTGTTCGCGGCGCATCGCCCGGTACAGCTCGGCGGGCGTCTGCTGGTACTGGAGGCCGCTGAGCCGGATCGCGCCCGCGTGCGCGGGGCAGCCCGGCGGAGGCGTCGCCCCGGAGGCGGTGGCGGTGGGGTCGCTCATGTGGTGGTCTCCTGGGCCAGGGCCAGCTGGTAGAGGTGGTCGACGAGGGTGATCAGGACGCGTTTGCCGTCGCTGCGCACCCGGGCGTCGCAGTCGAGCAGCGGGATGTGCGCGGGCAGCGCCAGTGCCTGGCGGATCTCGTCGAGGGAGTGGTACGCGGAGTCGTCGTCGAAGCGGTTGACGGCGACGACGAAGGGCGTCCGGTGGTGTTCGAGGCGGTCGATGGCGTACCAGGAGTCGCTCATGCGGCGGGTGTCGACCAGGACGACCGCGCCGAGGGTGCCGGAGAACAGCCGGTCCCACAGGAACCAGAAACGTTCCTGCCCGGGGGCGCCGAAGAGGTAGAGCACCTTCGTCTCGTTGAGGCTGATCCGGCCGAAGTCGAAGGCCACCGTCGTGGTGGTCTTGTGCTTGAGGCCGGTGGTCTCGTCGACGCCGACACCGGCCTGCGTCATGTACTCCTCGGTGTTCAGCGGGCGGATCTCGCTGACGGACCTGACCAGGGTCGTCTTGCCGACGCCGAATCCGCCGACGATGACGATCTTGAGTCCGGTGTCGGCGGCGTCGCCGAGCGGGGTGCGCTCCGGCGCCTGCGCCGGCGCCTCAGAGATTGCGGAGTCCATGCAGCACCTCCTTCAGCAGGGCGGATTCGGGCAGGTCGGCGGCGGCCGCGGCGGTCCTGGGACGGCGGGCGGTGATCCGTCCGGCGTCCAGCAGGTCCTCCAGGAGGATCCGTACGACGGTGATGGGCATGCGCAGTTCGGCGGCGATCTCCACCACCGCCGCCGGATGACGGCACAGCTCCAGGATCCGTACGTGCTCCGACTGCATGCCCGGTGTCGGTTCGCACTCGCTGACCACCAGGGTCACCAGATCGAACACCTTGGTGTCCGCGGTGTGGCTGCGGCCACCGGTCACCGTGTAGAGGCGGTCCGGGGACCCGGTGTCGACGGGGCGGCGGGTCATGACGTCGGACTGTCCTGCGCACGGTTGCGCGGTTCGGCCCGCAGGTGCTCGCCGATCTGCTCGACCATCTCGCTCATGTTGTGGCCGACCACACCGGGGTCGGCGCCGTCGGCGGCGACGACGGCGAGGTGGGCGCCCTCGCCGGCCTCGACGATGAGCAGCTGTCCGCCACGGAACTCGGCCATCAGGTGGTTGACGCCTCCGGTGCCGTCGCCGAACTCCACCGAGGCGCCGTGGGCCAGGGACTGCATCCCGGAGGAGATGGCGGCCAGTTGGTCGGCCTGGTCGAGGGTCAGGTTGCTGCTGCGGCAGAGCTTGAGGCCGTCGCGGGAGAGCACCAGGGCGTGCCGGGTGCCGGGGGTGTGCTCCACGAGGTTGTCCAGGAGCCAGGTGAGGCTGGTGTCGGTGGTCTGCACGGTGGTCATGGGCCGGTCGTCGCGGGGCGCGGTCGGCCCGTGCCTCCAATCTCGGTGGTCAGGTGAGAGGGTCGGCCGCCGGCGGGGGCGGCGGCACGCGGGGTGCGGGGCACGGTGGTGCTCAGGCGGGCGGGCGGGGGTCCTTGCGGCGCTGGGACTGGTGGAAGGCGCCGAAACTGGCCCCGGGGTTGCGGGCCGGCGGGGCGGTCGGCTCGTCCGGCGCCTCGGAGGCGGGCCGGCCCCGGTCGGCGGCGGCCATCGTGCGCCCCGGCGGCCGTACGGGCAGCCCGCCCGGGGTCGCGGCCTGCGCCGGAGCGTCGGCCCCGTGGGCGTCGTCGGGGCCCGCGGGGGCCCCGGGGTCGTTCGCGGCGGCGGCCCGGGAGGGCAGCGGCGGCAGTGCGGGCGAGGCGTCCGGGGCGGGCGGTTCGTACGGGACGCCGGGTTCGGGGAGTGCGGCCGGGGCGGGCGCGGGGGCCTCCAGCACGGCCGTGCGCGTCCGCGCGGGCAGCTCGCCGGTACGAGGCTGCGCCGGCGCCCGGCCGGCCGCCGGGACCGGCACCGGACCGCGCTGCTGGGCCAGCAGCTGCGGAGGGAGCAGGACGACGACGCCGGTGCCGCCCCGGGAGGACGGCCGGTAGTTCACGGAGATGCCGTACTTGGCGGCCAGGATCCCGACGACCGCGAGGCCGAGCCGGGTGCCCTGAAGGGCCGCCAAGTCGGTGGACTTGCCGGAGACGGCTTCGACGGCGCGGCGCATGGCGGCGTCGGACATCCGCAGACCGCTGTCCTCGATGGTGACGACGATGCCCGCGCTGCGCTCCTCCACGTACACGTGGACCTCGTCGATGGGCGGCGAGAAGTTGGCCGCGTTGTCCATGAGTTCGGCCAGCAGGTGCATGACGCCCTCGGCGGCGAACCCGGCGATGGCGACGGTGCTCGCGGAGTGCAGCCGCACCCGGCGGAAGTCGGCGATACGCCCGACCGCGCCCCGCAGGATGCTCTCCATGACGATCGGCTTGTTCCACGCCCGGCTCGCCCGGCCGCCCATCAGGATGGCCAGGCGGTCGGTGAGCAGGCCGAGCTGCGAGGTGCTGTGGTCGAGCCTCAGCAGGTCGCTGAACACGTCGGCGCCGTGCCGGTCCTGCATCTCGCGGAGGTCGGCCAGCATGCTGACGGCCCGGGCCTGCACCCGGCCGAGCGCCTTGGCGCTGGCGGCCCGCGCGGCGGCGGCGCGCCGCTCGCTGACGCCGAGTTCGCGCACCATCTGCTCCAGCAGCACGCGCAGCCGTCCCTCGCCCGGCATGTCGAGTGCGGCGAGGACCGTGTCGGCGGACGCGCCCCGGCGCAGCGACGCGACGGCGGCGGGCAGGGCGGTGACCGACAGGCGCTCCAGGTCGTCCACGCCCCGGCCGAGCTGCCGCACGGCGTCGTCACGGGCGGCCTCCGCCGCCGCCGTGCGGTGCGCCGCCTCGGCCAGTTCGGTGGTGAAGAGGCGCAGGAGGCTTTCGAGTTGCGGGTCGGCGGGGCGCTGGGCGGAGGCCAGGGCCTCGTACGCCTCCGAACCGTCGCGCACGCGCTGCACCATCTGCGGCAGGGTGACGTTCACGAGGTGCGCGGTGTCGCCGGTGGCGCGGGACATCCGCTCGCGCAGGGCGGTCTGTTCCTCGTGGGCGGCGCGGCGGGCGGCGGCGAGACGACCGGCCAGCACCGCGGCGGTGACGACGAGCGCGGCGACGCACAGGCCGGCGACGACGACGGTGCCGAGCACCCAGGCGTACGCCGGGTCGGGGGCCACGGCCACCACGGTGCCGCCGGCCGCCGCGGCGACGGCCAGGCCGGCCGCCGGCACGGCCCAGGGCGGGCGCCCCTGCGGTGCGCGGCGCGGGCGGGCGGCGACGGGCAATGTCATGGCACGGTCCCTCAGACGGTGTGTGGGGGGGCAGACGGCGACGGGCCGTCATCTGGTCGCGGACGGCAGTGAGTTGACGACGAAGATCCGCTGATCCTTGGCCATGGTAACCACCGTCCGTGAGACCTCAGGGCGGGGATCACCCTTGCCCCGGGCGCCTGCGCAGAACCTCCCGATTTCCGCGTACCGGCGGTACGGCCTGACGGGACCCGTGGGGAGCCGGCCCCGGCTCGGCGGAGGTCAGCGGCTCCGCGCGGGAGCTTCCGCCGCTTCGGCGTCCGGCAGCTCCCGCGCGGGTCCCGCCGGCGCGGGCGGCAGGAGCCTGCGAGGACCGGCCAGCAGGTACGTCAGGGCGAAGCCCGCCCCGACGACCGCCGCCCCGCCCACCGCGTCCAGCACCCAGTGGTTGGCGGTGGCGACGATCGCGAGCACGGTGAAGAAGGGGTGCAGCAGGCCGAGCAGCTTCATCCACGGCTTCGGCGCGAGCAGGACGACCACCAGTCCGCACCACAGCGACCAGCCGAAGTGGAGTGAGGGCATCGCCGCGTACTGGTTGGTCAGCGCGGTCAGCGCCCCGTACTCGGGGCTCGCGAGGTCCTGCGGACCGTGGATCGTGTCGATGTAGCCGAGCCCCGGCATCAGGCGCGGCGGGGCGAGCGGGTAGAGCCAGAAGCCCGCCAGCGCGAGGACGGTCGCGAAGCCGAGGGAGGTGCGGGCCCAGCGGTAGTCGGCGGGGCGGCGGGCGTAGAGCACGCCGAGGATCGCCAGCGGGACGAGGAAGTGGAACGAGGAGTAGTAGAAGTTGAAGAAAGCTTCCAGACCGTCCGCCTTCGCCACCGCGTGGTTGATCCAGTGCTCGACGTCGATGTGCAGGAACCGCTCGGCCGAGACGATCTGCCGGGCGTTGTCCTCGGCGGCGGCGCGGCCGCCCGTGGCCGCGGTGCGCACCTGCGAGTAGGCGGAGTAGGCGGCGCGGATGAGCAGCAGTTCGAGGAGCAGGTTCGGGCGGCTGAGCACCCGGCGCCAGAAGGGCAGCAGCGGCACCCGGCGCCAGCGGCCCGCGACGGGTCTCGCCCAGTCGGTGGGCAGGGGCCGGAGCCAGTACGGGGAACTGCGCGGCAGGAACGGCACCGCGCACGCCGCCGCGAGCGCCGCCACCAGCAGCGCGTTGTCGCGGACCGGGATGAGCGGCCCCACGTTCGGCAGCAGCATCGTCCCCGGCAGCGTCATCACCAGGACGACGGCCGCGGGCCACACCGTCCGGTCCGCCGACCGCCTGCCGACCCGGCCGGCCACGGCGAGGAGCACCCACAGCAGCTGGTGCTGCCAGGCCGTCGGCGACACGGCCACGGCGACGCAGCCGGTCACGGCGACGGCGAGCAGCAACTGGCCGTCGCGCGCGTACCGGACGGCGCGGCGCAGTCCGAGTACGGCGACGGCCGCGCCCAGCAGCAGGAACAGCGCCGTCTCCACCGGCCCTTCGAGACCGAGGCGCAGCAGGGCGCCGTGCAGCGACTGGTTGGCGAGGCTGTCGGGCCGCGCGCCGAGCCCGGCGCCGGCCACGTGGTGCACCCAGTACGTCCAGGAGTCCTGCGGCAGCGCGGCCCACGCCAGCCCCGAGCAGGCGGCGAAGGTGGCGCCGGTGGTGAGCGCGGCGCGTCTGCGGCCCGTCAGCCACAGCAGCGGCGCGAACAGCAGCACGGTGGGCTGGAGGGCGGCGGCGATGCCCACGAGCACTCCGCAGCCGCGCTGCCCGCGCGCCTGGAAGCAGCCGAGGAGGACGAACAGGACGGGGATGACGCTGGTCTGGCCCAGATGCAGGGTGTTGCGGACGGGCAGCGACAGCATGAGCAGGCCGACGGCGACGGGGGCGGCCAGGAGCGCGGTGCGCCGGGACACGGGGCCCGGCAGGGCGCGGGCGACGACCATGCCCAGTACGGCGACGAGCAGCAGCGTCCCGAAGGTCCAGGCGACGCCGAGGCTCTGTTCCGCGGAGCGGGCCAGTGGTTTGAGGACGAGCCCGGCGAACGGTGTACCGATGAAGCGGTCGGCGTCGTAGAGCGACCCCGCCACATGCAGTACGCCCTCTTCGCCGATCCAGGTCTCCAGGTCGGTGAGGCGCTCGCCCGGCGGCGTCCGCAGCAGCATCGCGATCTGCCGCGCGCCCAGTGCGGCCACCACGGCCCAGAGGGCTATCCGTGCGGCTTCGACCCTGTTCCCGGCGCCCACCGCCCCGACGGCGCCGCCCCGCTCCGCATTCGCCACGTCGCGCTGACCCTCCCCACCTGTCCCCGCACCCGCGTGCACGGTGCGTAGAGCCTCGCACCGCCCCGTACGGAAGACGCGGGCAACCCCCGCTTCGCCTGTCCGTCACCCGGTTTTGGCCGGCGGACCCCCCTTTCCACGATCCCCGTCCCGGCGCCCGCGCGCGAGAGGATCACCGGGGAGGGCGGGCGGGGTCGCCGAGGGTTGCGCGGGGCGCGGCCGGCCCGTGCGGCAGGATGGGCGCATGAGCATCGTGAAGATCAATGTGCTGACCGTCCCGGCCGAGCAGCGCGAGGTACTGGAGAAGCGGTTCTCGGCGCGGGCCGGTTCCGTCGAGAACTCCGACGGCTTCGAGTGGTTCGAGCTGCTGCGGCCCGTCGAGGGCACCGACCAGTACCTCGTCTACACCCGGTGGGCCGACGAGGCGTCGTTCCAGGCGTGGATGGAGGGACCGATGAAGGCCGCCCACCAGGGCGGCCCGGGCGCGGGTGAAGGCGGCGAGCGTCCCAGGCCCGCCGCCTCCGGCTCCACGCTGTGGTCGTTCGAGGTGGTCCAGCAGGCCGGTCCGAAGAACGGCTGACCCGAGGTCACCCCGCACAGCTCGTACGTCACATCCGCAACAGGCGCTCCGTCGCCTCGCGGTAGGTGCGCAGCGCCACCCGCAGTTCCTCCGTCTCGGCCTCGTGGTCCTTGCCCGACCAGGCCGAGCGGAGGGAGCCGCGCCGTTCGGCCACGGCGTCGGTCAGCAGGCGGGCCGCCTCTTCGAAGACGCCGTCGGCCTCCTCGACCGCGCGCCGGGGGCCGTCCACGAAGGTGTTGACGGCCTGCTGGAGGCGCAGGGCCAGCTTGTCCCGCTCACCGTGCGGGATCAGCGGGGCCTCGGCGGACCGGCCGTGCCCGTCGGCACCGTGCGATCCGGCGGCACCGGCCGGGCGCTCAAGGCCGGTCGCGGACCCAACCGCGCTCTCCGGGCCGGTCGCGGACCCGCCCGTGGGGACGGCCGCAGTGCCCGTGTGCCCGGTACCGGAAGGGCCGGCGGACCCGTCGGCCGTCCCGGGCGCCGTGAGCGGACCGGGTCCCGACCGCCGCCCGGCGCCCTGCCCCGGCACCGCGGGCGGCGGCTGCGGCGGCCCGGGCGGCTGCTGCGGGTTCCCGGTGTTCGTACCGGCGTCGTACGTCATCACGCACCACTCCCCTTCGGGTGGTGGCCCCTGCCCAGGGACCACGGGGCCTGCGAGCGGCCGCGGTGGCCGTCCGCCTGCTGCGGGCGGTGCCGGCCGCTGTCCGCCGGCTTGGCGGTGACCAGCGTCTCGAAGAGCTCACGAGCCTCCAGCATGGCCTCGCGCATCTGCTCCGTGCTGCTGTCGGTGTGCGCGGCGCGGTGCACCCTGCGGTAGCCGTGGACCTTGTCCGCGTGGTGCACGGACAGCGCCGAGACCTGCTCGTCGTACTGGTTGTCGGCCGGGAAGCCGCGGTCCGCCGCGAGCCGCGCCAGCAGCCGGTCGGCCTCCGCGACGGCGCGCTGCGGGGAATCGACGAACTGCTCCTGCACGGCGGCCCAGCGGGCCACGTACTGCTCACGGATCTCCGGGCTCAGCGGCCGCGGTTCGATCGACCCGTGCCGCTTCACGCGTGCTTCGAGTTCGCGCTCCGCCGCTTTCGTGTCGCCGTCGTGGTGGGCGACGACCCTGTCGTACTCGGGACCGAACCGCCTCTTCAGCCCGCGCCCGCCACCGCCCCTGCCCGGTCCGGCGAAGAGGAACACGGCGACGAGGAGGACGGCGACCACCGCTATCAGGGCGATGATCCAGACTGTGGACATGGCTGCCTTCCCGGTTGTCGGTCTGTCACGGCTTGTCACGCAGCGGGTTGCCCGTAAATCGTTGGCCAAACGGCCGGCGGCTCCGGTACAGACATGACCATGACCTGGACCGTGGCCCCCGAGCCCTACGACACCGCCGAGTCGACGGCCCTGCGGCGCGACTACTACGGGGAGGTCGCCGGCCGGTACTGGGGGCGTCCCGCGACGGCCCGGGAGATCGACGAGGGGCTGGCCGGCGACGGTGTCGAGCGCCTGGCGCGGCCCACGGGCGAGTTCGTCGTCGGCCGTTACGACGGCGCGGCCGCGGCCTGCGCCGGTCTGCGCGTGGTGGACGCGGACACCGCCGAACTGACGCGGGTCTACGTGCGTCCCGCCTTCCGGGGCACCGGCGGCGGCGCGCTGCTGCTGGCCGCGGCGGAGGCGGCGGCCCGCGAGCTGGGCGTCGGGCGGGTGCGCCTGGACACCCGCACCGATCTGGTGGAGGCCCGCGCCCTGTACGCCGGGCACGGGTACGAGGAGGTCCCGGCGTTCAATCAGGGCCCGTACGCCGAGCACTGGTTCGCCAAGTCGCTGTAGGGCTTCGCGGCGTGTGCCGCCGCGCGCCCCGGCCCGGCGGCGCGCTCACCGGTGGTGGTCGGGCACGGGCTCCCCGGTGAACGGGCGGTCCTCGTCGGAGCCGCCCACCTCGGCGCTCAACTCCTGCACCAGCTTGATCAGATCGGTCGGCCGGTCGGGGCCCCACCAGTCGCCGAGCAGCTCGGCCAGCGACTCCTCGCGGGCCTGGGTGAGCCGCTCCGCGACCGCCGTCCCCCGGTCCGTCAGGACCAGCCGCAGACCCTCGCGCCGGGCCAGCCCGCGCTCCTCGACCTGCCGGGACGCCTCGTTGACGACCCGCAGGGGCACCGGCGTGACCTCGGCGAGCCCGGCGGGGTCGACGGCGCCCGCGCGTTTGATGCGCAGCAGCAGCCAACTGGCCGCCGGCAGCAGGTCGTAGCCCGCCTTCTCGGTGATCCGCTCGTAGACCCTGCGCCGCCCCTCGCGGGTGGCGAGCACCGAGAGGGCGCGGACGCACTCGTCGTACGAGGAGCGCTCCACGGGGTTGGACGCCAGGGTCTGGCCGGCGTCCGGTGCCGTCACGGACCCGCGCAGCCTGTCCTCCCTGAGGAACCATGCGATCACGAAGGCGACGAGGACGACGGGCGAGGCGTAGAGGAAGACGTCGGTGATGGAGGTGGAGTACGCGTGCAGCACCGGGGGGCGCAGGCCGGGCGGCAGCAGGGCGATGTCCCTCGGGTCGGCCGCCACCTGGTCGGGCCCGATGCCGGGCGGAAGCCGCTCCCCCGCGAGTGCGCCGTCGAGTTTGCCGAGCAGCCGGTTGGTGAAGACGGTGCCGAAGACCGCGACGCCGAAGGACGCGCCGATGGAGCGGAAGAACGTCACGCCCGAGGTGGCGACGCCGAGGTCCTCGTACCGGACGGCGTTCTGCGCGACGAGCACCAGCACCTGCATGACCAGGCCGAGTCCGGCGCCGAAGACGAAGAAGTACGCGCTCATCTCCCAGGTGCCGGTGGTCCCGGTCAGCTGGTGCAGGAGGAGCAGCCCGACGGCGGTGATGCCCGTACCGGCGATCGGGAAGACCTTCCAGCGGCCCGTGCGGCTGACGATCTGGCCGGAGGCGGTCGAGGTGAGCAGCAGCCCGAGCACCATCGGCAGCATGTGCACGCCGGACATGGTGGGGCTGACGCCCTGGACCACCTGGAGGAACGTCGGCAGGTAGGTCATCGCGCCGAACATCGCGAAGCCGACGACGAAGCTGATGACGGCGACGAGGGTGAAGGTCCGGAGCCTGAAGAGTTTCAGCGGCAGGACGGGCTCGGCCGCCCTGCGCTCCACGAGGACGAACCACACGAGCAGCAGGGCGCCGAGGACCGCGAGCCCGATGATCCGCGCCGATCCCCAGGCCCAGGTGGTGCCGCCGAGCGAGGCGACGAGGACGAGGCAGGCGGCGACCGAGGCGATCAGGGCGGTGCCGAGGTAGTCGATGGTGTGGCGGGCGGTGCCGACCGGGATGTGCAGTACGGCGGCGATCACCAGGAGGGCGACGACACCGATGGGGAGGTTGACGTAGAACACCCAGCGCCAGCTGAGGTGCTCGGTGAACAGGCCGCCCAGAAGCGGCCCGAGGACGCTCGTGGCACCGAACACCGCACCGAAGAGCCCCTGGTACCTGCCCCGTTCGCGCGGCGGCACGAGGTCGCCGACGATCGCCATGGACAGCACCATCAGGCCGCCGCCGCCCAGCCCCTGGACCGCGCGGAAGCCGATGAGCTGCGCCATGTCCTGTGCGACGCCGCAGAGCGCGGAGCCGATCAGGAAGATGACGATGGCGGCCTGGAAGAGCTTCTTGCGGCCGTACTGGTCACCGAGTTTGCCCCACAGCGGGGTCGCCGCGGTCGCGGCGAGCAGGTAGGCCGTGACGACCCAGGACAGGTGCTCCATGCCGCCGAGTTCGCTGACGATCGTCGGCAGGGCGGTGGACACGATGGTCTGGTCGAGGGCGGCGAGCAGCATGCCGAGCAGCAGTGCCCCGACGGCCACGAGTACGGTCCGCCGGCCGGCGGCCGGTTCCGCACCGGGACCGGCCGCCGGAGCGGTGGCGGGGGCGCCGCCGGGTTGCTGGGCCATGGATCACTCCTCGATCCCCTGGGAGCCGCGGACCCTCCCATCCTGATCGTTGTGGGCCGATATGGCCTGCCGAGCCCGGTGGCCGCTGGGCTTCCCGTCTGCCGGTCTGCATAATCGCTGGCAGTTCGAGGGAGGGACCGACGGTGAACGGACACACATGTCCTGAGTGCGGTACGGACGGGGGTGCCGCGTCCGAGGGCGGCAGACCCGGTTGCGGGTGTGCGGGGCGGGCGGCGGAGGACTTCCATCCGCTCCGGATACGTCCGTACGTGACGCTCCACGGGCAGCCGTCGGCGCACGAGCGCGCCGCTCCTCCCCACGCCCCGGAGGGTGGCGGTGGCGCCGCGGTGACGATGCCGCTCGGGGTGGTGGGCGATCAGGAGCCGCACGCCACCGCGGACACGGCCGCGTACGCGTACCTCGACGGCGCCGACGGGCCGGCCGACGACTCCGACGCGGG
Source organism: Streptomyces sp. NPDC054887 (assembly GCF_053610585.1). Taxonomy (NCBI): domain Bacteria; kingdom Bacillati; phylum Actinomycetota; class Actinomycetes; order Kitasatosporales; family Streptomycetaceae; genus Streptomyces; species Streptomyces sp. NPDC054887. Next base: position 54,886 of record NZ_JBSGYQ010000032.1, read on the forward strand.
CGACCTGTACGAAGTCGGTGAGTGGCAGGGGCGCGCCGCACGTCGCAGGGAGCGGCGCAAGGGGCCGGGGCTGTGGCTCGCGGTGGCCGGGGCCGCCGTGGCGGTCGTGGGGGTCGCCGCGTTCGCCGGCGGGGTGTTCTCCGGACCCGAGGAGCGGGAGTTCGCGCTGCCGGACAGGCCGACCGGCGCACCGGTGCCGACGGACGCGCCCGAGGCGTCGTCGGACGCGTCCCCCACGCGGGCGCCGGAGTCGGCCGCCGCGTCTCCGTCCGCGTCCGCCTCGGCCTCTGCGTCGGCCTCCGCCACCGAAGCCGCCTCGCGCTCGGCCGACGCCTCCGCGGACCCCCTGCGCGGTGCGGCGCCCGACGCCCCCCAGGCGGCGCCCACCGCGCCCGCGCCCGACGCGGCGGAGCAGACGCCGGACTCCGCCCCCGTCCTGAGCCGGGGCGACCGGGGCTCCGAGGTCGCGGATCTCCAGGACCGGCTGACGCGGGCCGGGTTCTACGGCGGTCCGGGACACGGCCGGTACAACGACCGCGTCGAGCAGGCCGTACGGGCGTACCAGGAGTCCCGCGGCATCGAGGACGACGCGGCGGGCACGTACGGTCCGCGGACCCGCAGCGCGCTGGAGGCGGAGACCGGAGGGGCGTGAGACGGCCGGGGTGGCGTTCCGCCCCCACTTTTTGTATCGTGGAGGAACAAAGTGGCCTCCGCCCGTTTTCCCTGACCGGCGGGCGGGGCCGCTTGTCTTTTTCTCCCGCGCTCTGGAGTACGCCGATGCCGGCCCCCGCCACTGTTCTGAACGCCCGCGCGCTCCTGCTGGACATGGACGGCACGCTGGTCGACTCCGACGCCGTCGTGGAGCGCGTCTGGCGGCGCTGGGCGCTGGCGCACGGCCTGGACCCGGAAGCGGCCCTCAAGGTCGTGCACGGCCGCCAGGGCTACGCCACCATGGCCGTGCTCCTGCCGGAGCGCCCCGTCGAGCTGAACCACGCCGACAACCGCGAACTCCTCGCCCAGGAGACCGCCGACGTCGACGGCGTGGTGCCGGTACCCGGCGCCCCCGCCTTCATGGCGGCCCTCTCCGGCCTGCCGCACGCCCTGGTGACCTCGGCGGACGAGGCGCTGGCGCAGGCCCGCATGACGGCCGCCGGGCTGCCGATGCCCGCCACCCGCGTCACGGCCGAACTCGTGGGCGCGAGCAAGCCCGACCCCGAGGGGTTCCTCAAGGGCGCGGCGGAGCTCGGGCACGCCCCGGCGGACTGCGTGGTGTTCGAGGACTCTCAGGCGGGCATCGCGGCGGGCCTGGCGGCCGGCATGCGCGTGGTGGGCGTGGGACCGCGCGCGGCCGCCCACCACCCGACGGCGCACGTGGACGACCTCACGCGGGTACGGATCGAAGCCCTGCCCGACGGCACCCTGAACCTGCACCTCGACGCCTGAGCCCGGACGCGCCGGCCCCGGACGCGCCAGCCCCGGGGCGGGCACACCGTCAGCCGGTCACGGCCTCGTACAGGCTGAACGCCGCCAGGGCCAGCATCAGCGCCGCCGCGATCTTCGTGATCAGGCCGAGCGGCACGTACTTCATGAGTGTGCGGCCGCCCACGATGCCGATGCCCGCGACCGCCCACAGGGCCAGCACCGCGCCGATGCCCACGGACACCGGGTCGTCGTAGCGTGCCGCCAGGGTGGCCGTCATGATCTGGGTGAGGTCGCCGAACTCCGCGACCAGGATGAGCATGAAGCCGGCGCCCGAGACCTTCCAGAACGACTGGTCGGCCGGGGCCCTGACCTCCTCCTCGTCCTCGTCCTTCTTGAGGAGCAGGACGAGCGCGCCGGCGAGGAACAGCACGCCCACGACCGCCTGCACCAGCCGGTGTGGCAGCAGGGTCAGCACGCTGCCCGCCGCGATGGCGAGGGCCACATGGACGGCGAAGGCGGCGGCCACGCCGGCGAAGACGTACGACGCGCGGTAGCGGGTGCCGAGCACGAGCCCGGCCAGCGCCGTCTTGTCGGGGAGTTCGGCGAGGAAGACGGTGCCGAAGGTGATCGCCATGATGGTGAAACTGATCACGGGGGTGGGGTTCCTCAATCGGTCGGGCTGCCCGTACCGAGAGAACCTGCGTGAATCAGGGGTCGCTTCGGCACGGCAGCGTCGTGAAAGACAACAACACTGCGGCCGAAGGTCTCGCTGGCGGGCCGGGTTCCTGTGGATCCCTGTCCCGCCTCCGGGCGCCGGCTGAGGCGTGCTCAGCAGTATGTCGACGGTCCGGCGAAGAGCTACTCCCCTTCTGCTCCGAACAGGGTACGCGACCCGTTCCGGTCCCGCTCAGGGCCCTTCGTCCCGCCGCCCCGCCCCGGCTGCCGGCTCGTCCCGGTGCAGCCGCCCCCGGGCCACCAGTTCCAGCACCGTCGCGACCGCGACCGCCTGCACCGCGAGCAGCGCGACCAGGACGAACAGCTGCACCATGCCCGCCAGCAGCGGGGACGCCCCGCCCAGCAGCATGCCGACGAAGGCGCCCGGCAGGGTGACCAGGCCCACCGTCCTGGTCTGGTCGAGGCCCGGCAGCAGCGCGTCCGAGGCGGCGGGCCGGGCGACCTCGAGTCTGGCGTCGCGGTCCGGGAGACCGATCGCCATGCCCGCCTCCACTTCCCCGCGCCGCAGCCCCAGCTCGTCGAGCGCCCGGCGCCCGCCCAGCACCGTCGCGGTGAGCGCGCCGCCGATGAGGATGCCCGCGACCGGGACGAGCGCGATGCCGTCGACCGGCACGAGCCCGGTGAGCACAAGCGCGGCGACCACCGGGAAGACCCCGGCGGCGATCGGCGCGGCGGCCCACCCCCAGGTGGCGTTGGGGGTGACCCGGCGTCCCGCGGTGCGCACGGCGACGGCGTACATCAGGGCGAGGAACGCGAGCAGAAGCCATCCGGAACGCACGACCCAGCCGATCAGGAGCGACACGGCGACGAGCTGGACGGCGGCCCGCACACCGGCGGCGGCCACCTCGCGGGCCCGGCGGCGCGACCCGTCGCCGGACAGGCGCGCCAGGGCGACCACCGTGACCGCGACCGCGAGCAGCACCGCGAGCACCGCGCCGAGTGCCGCGTCGACGGGCAGCAGGACCTGGGCGTCGGTGGCGAGGGGCGTCGCCGGCAGGGCGGTCACCGGTCAACCCTAGGCCCGTGGAGGAACGGTGTCGGAACGTCAGCACCCCTTGATGTGACGTGCTCATGTCGTCACGCTGTTACCCGGCGCCCACCCCCCGGTAACCCGGCGCCGCCAAGCTGACCGAGCCCGGCCACGGGCGGTACCGGTGCGGTCCGAATTCGCCCCGCGTACCCGTCCGGCCCCGGTCCCGGCCGGTTCCCCCACAACAAGGGAGTTCGCAATGTCTGGTGTCTACGCGCGTCGAGCAGGGCGCCGAATAGCCGTCCTCGCCGCGTCCGCCGCCCTCGCCGGCACGAGCGTCCTGCTCACCGCCCCCACGGCCCAGGCGTCCCCGCCCACCCCCGTGAGCGCGGCCACCGCCCGCACGTACCTGGCCGGTCTGACCGAACGCGCCGAGGGCTCGTCGACCGGGTACAGCCGCGACAAGTTCCCGCACTGGATCACCCAGTCGGGAACGTGCAACACCCGCGAGGTCGTCCTCAAGAGGGACGGCGTGAACGTCCAGCAGGACTCCAGCTGCGCCGCCGTCAGCGGGAGTTGGTACTCCGAGTACGACGGCGCCACCTGGACCCTCGCCTCCGACCTCGACATCGACCACGTCGTGGCCCTCGCCGAGGCGTGGCGCTCCGGCGCGAGCGGCTGGACGACCTCCCAGCGCCAGGCTTTCGCCAACGACCTGACCCGCCCCCAGCTCATCGCCGTCACGGACAACGTGAACCAGGCCAAGAGCGACCTGGACCCGGCCGAGTGGCTGCCGTCACGCACCGCCTACCGCTGCACGTACGCGCGGATGTGGGTGCACGTGAAGCACCACTGGAACCTGAGCGTGGACTCCGCCGAGAAGAGCGCGCTCCAGGGCGTCCTCAACGCCTGCTGACCGGGACCGCGGAACCGCTGACCAGGAACGGGAACGCAGGAACCTACCCGTCCACCTCCGTCGTTCCGTACCCTACGGGGCGACTGAGGAGGACGACTTATGGCCGGGCTTCGGCTGGGACCACTGCTGCGGTACGTCGACCGCGACGCGGGTGACACGGCGACCGTCTGGATCGAGGCGGACCGGCCCTGCACGGCGGAGGTGCTCTGCGACGACGGTGCGGGCGGTCCGGACGGCGCGGGCGGTCCACGCCGTGCGGGCGGTTCGTCCCGTACGTTCCAGATCGCCGGGCACCACTACGCCCTGATCACCGTGACCGGCCTGCGTCCCGGCTCGCAGACGGCGTACGAGGTGCTGCTCGACGGGCGGCGGGTGTGGCCCCTGGAGGGCTCCCCCTTCCCGCCGAGCACCATCCGCACACCCGCAGGACCCGCCGAGGAGGTGCGCGTCTCCTTCGGGTCGTGCCGCTGGGCCGCTCCGGCCGAGGGCGAGCACGACCCGGTGGGTCCGGACGCCCTGGACACGCTCGCGGCGGGTCTCGCGGCGGACCCCTCGGCGCGGCGCCCCGACGTCCTGCTGCTGCTCGGCGACCAGGTGTACGCCGACGAGACCTCGCAGGCGACGCGGAACTGGCTCGCGGCCCGGCGCGATCTGCGCGAGCCGCCGGGCGCCGAGGTCGCGGACTACGAGGAGTACACCCGGCTGTACTACGAGTCCTGGCTCGACCCCGAGGTGCGCTGGCTGCTCTCCACCGTCCCCAGTTGCATGATCTTCGACGACCACGACGTGATAGACGACTGGAACACCAGCGCGGCGTGGGTGGAGCGGATGCGCGCCACGCCGTGGTGGCGCGAGCGGATCCTCAGCGGCCTGATGTCGTACTGGGTCTACCAGCACCTGGGCAACCTCTCCCCGGCCGAGCTGGCGGCGGACGAACTGTACGCGGCCGTACGGGCGTCCCCCGACGGCACGGACACCCTGCGCGCGTTCGCGGCGCGGGCCGACTCCGACCCGGCCGGCGTGCGCTGGAGCTACCGCCGCGACTTCGGACGGGTCCGGGTGCTGATGGTGGACACCCGGGCGGCCCGGGTCCTGGAGGAGGGCCGGCGCGCGATGCTCGACGACGCCGAGGCGCGGTGGCTGCGCGAACAGGCGCTGGACGACCCCGGCTCGTACGACCACCTGCTGATAGGCACGTCGCTGCCGTGGCTGCTGCCGCCGCTCGTCCACGACGCGGAGGGCTGGAACGCGGCGCTGTGCCGGGGGGAGCGGGGCGGCTCCGGCGGGCGCTGGGCGCGCTTCGGGGAGGACCTGCGCCGAAGATCCGACCTGGAGCACTGGGCGGCGTTCCCGGCGTCCTTCGACCAGCTCACGGACCTCGTCGCGGAGGCGGGTTCCGGCCCCGCGGCGCCCGCGACGGTGTGCGTGCTGTCCGGCGACGTGCACCACGCGTACGTCGCCGAACCGGACTGGCACGACGGGAACGGCCCGTCGGCGCGGGTGCTCCAACTGACCTGCTCCCCCGTGCACAACAGCATCCCCGCCTCGATACGGCTGGGCTTCCGCTTCGGCTGGAGCCGGACGGGCCGCCGTCTCGGCCGCTTCCTGGCGCGGCACGGCCGCGTCGGGGAGCCGCGCATCGGCTGGCGGAAGACGTCGGGCCCGTGGTTCGGCAACCAGTTGATGACGTTGACGCTGCGGGGCCGGTCGGCGGTCCTGCGGCTGGACCAGGCGCGGGCGCGCGAGGGCGGGCGCGCGGGGCTCACGACCGTACTGGAGCGGGAACTCGCGGACGTGGACGCCGAGCGGGCGGCACGGCGGTGAGCGGGCGGGGCAGCGGCCGCGCTCCGGCGTCACCGGAACCGGCCCCTCCGGGGCGCTGGGGCGGCACCCGCGCGGTCTCGCCCCGGCCGCTCCCCGCTCCCCGCGTACGCCCGCTCCGTGATCCTCCCCACAGCGGTCGGGATCGCGCGTGACAGGGTTATGACTTGCCTCACTCCACCGGCATGATGATGCGGACCCTCCGCTTCCAGCGCCCCCCACGCCACGCTCGCCCCGGGAGTCACCGCTTTGTCCGCAGTGCACCAAGCCCTCGCCGTCGTGGGCGCCGGCCCCCGCGGCACCAGCGTGCTCGAACGGCTCTGCGCCTCCGTGCCCGCGCTGGCGCCGCAGACCAGGCTCACCGTCCATGTCGTCGATCCGGCGCCGCCGGGGGCGGGCCGGGTCTGGCGTACCGGACAGCCCTCCGAACTGCTGATGAACACGGTCGCCTCCCAGGTCACGCTCTTCACCGACGCGAGCGTCGCCTGCGAGGGCCCCGTCCGCACGGGCCCGAGCCTGTACGAGTGGGCCGCCTCCCGGAGCGGCGGGGCTCCGGGCGGCGGGGCGGCGCTCGGCCCCGACGACTACCCGACCCGCGCCTGCTACGGCCGGTACCTGGAGTGGGTCTTCGGCCAAGTGGTGCGCGGCGCCCCGGAGTCGGTCACCGTGCGCGTGCACGCGGCCCGGGCGGTCAGCCTCCAGGACTCCCCCGGCGGCGGCCCCGGATCCCCCCAGACCCTCACCCTCGACAACGGCGAGACACTCACCGGCCTCGGCGCGGTCGTCCTCGCTCAGGGCCATCTGCCCGTGCACGAGGGCCCGTCGCAGTCGCACCTGGCCGCGTACGCCGCCCGCCACGGCCTGCGCCACCTGCCTCCCGCGAACCCGGCCGACCTCGACCTCTCCGGCCTCGCCCCCGGCGAGCCCGTCCTGCTGCGCGGCCTCGGCCTCAACTTCTTCGACCACATGGCGCTGTTGACGGCCGGACGTGGCGGAACGTTCACCCGGGCCCCCGGCGGCGGCCTCGTCTACCACCCGTCGGGCCGCGAGCCGCGCCTGTACGCCGGGTCGCGGCGCGGCGTACCGCACCAGGCGCGCGGCGACAACGCGAAGGGCCCGTACGGCAGGCACGAGCCCCTGCTCCTCACCCCCCACGTGATAGCGGACTTCCGCGCCCGCGCGGACGCGGGCGACCCACCCGACTTCCTGGCCGAGATATGGCCGCTGGTCGCCAAGGAGGTGGAGACCGTCTACTACGAGGTGCTGCTCGGCGCCGCCGCGCGCGGCGGTTTCCGCGCACGGTTCCTCGCCGCCGAACACGGCAGCGCCCAGGAGGAGGCCGTGCTGGCCGAGTTCGGCGTACCGGGGGGCGAGCGGTGGTGCTGGGACCTGACCGCCCGCCCGTACGCCGGTCACACCTTCCGCGACCCGGCCGACCACCGCGCCTGGCTGCTGCGCCACCTGCGGCGGGACGCGGCGCACGCGGCGCTCGGCAATGTGGCCGGTCCGCGCAAGGCGGCCCTCGACGTACTGCGTGACCTGCGCAACGAGCTGCGGCAGATCGTGGACCACGCGGGCCTGCCGGGAGCTTCGCGCCGCGACCACCTCGACCGCTGGTACACGCCGTTGAACGCCTTCCTCTCCATCGGCCCGCCGCGCCGCAGGATCGAGGAGATGACGGCGCTGATCGAGGCGGGCGTACTGGACGTCGTGGGCCCGCGCATGACGGTGGAGACGGCCGGCGGCGCCTTCGTCGCCCGGTCCCCCGAGATCGCCGGCTCCGAGGTCGCCGCCACGGCCCTCGTGGAGGCCCGGCTGCCGGAGCCCGATCTGCGGCGGACGGCGGACGAACTCCTCGCCCGGCTGCTGAAGACCGGCCAGTGCCGGCCCCACGCGGTGGACGGGTACGAGACGGGCGGCCTCGACGTCACCCGCCGCCCGTACCGCCTGATAGACAGTCAGGGAAGGGCGCATCCGCGGCGGTTCGCGTTCGGGGTGCCCACCGAGGGTGTGCACTGGGTGACGGCGGCGGGGGCCAGGCCCGGGGTCGACTCGGTGACGCTCACCGACGCGGACGCGGTGGCGCGCGCGGCGCTGCGGGCGGCGGCGTCCGCCGGCCCGACGGCGGCCCTCAGCTCCCCGCCGTCGCACCGGACGGCGGGCTGAGCGGCGCGGGGTGTACGGGCGGACTGAGCGGCGCGGGGCGTACGGGCGGACTGAGGGCGGGCGGACTGACGGGCGGGCGGGCTTCCGGCCGGCGTGGGCAGGGCATGAGCCGCGCATGCTCCCGGCCGTCCTCCCCACCGTATTCCCGGGCCTATTCCCCTCTGCGCCCCCAACGTGACATGTCCAACATCGTCGCGACCCTGACGATCTCCCCCGATATGGCAGGCGTACGCTGTATGGCTGTACAGCCGCCCCTGCCGCTCCCCTGCGACGTCGCGGCGTTGTCACGAACCGGGGAGTCACGTTGTTCGAGAGTGTCGGGGCGCTGACCGGCAGCCCATGGATCTACGCGGTGGTCGCGTTCTGCGTGGTCATGGACGTCTTCCTGCCGGTCCTGCCCAGCGGGGTGCTGGTGATCACGGCCGCCACCGCCGCCGCCGCCGGCACCACGACCGTCGCGGCGGCCGGCCAGGTGGCGCACCAGGTGCCCGACATCCTCGCGCTGCTGGCGTGCGCGACGACCGCCTCCGTGCTGGGCGACCTCGCGGCGTACCGGCTGGCCTGGCGCGGCGGCGACCGTCTCGACCGGGCCATCGCCCGCTCGCGCCGCCTGACCACCGCGCAGGAACGACTCGGCACCGCGCTGAGCCGCGGCGGCGGCGTCCTGGTCGTCATCGCCCGTTTCGCTCCGGCGGGCCGCTCCGTGGTGTCCCTGGGCGCGGGCGCCGCACACCGCAAGGTGAAGGAGTTCCTGCCCTGGTCCGTCCTGGCCGGTGTGGCCTGGGCCGGGTACAGCGTGGGCCTCGGCTACCTGGGCGGGCAGTGGCTGGGCGCGTCCTGGCTCGGCGCGGCGGTCTCGCTGCTGGCGCTGTTCGTCGCGGGCTCGCTGGCGGCCCTGTTCGTACGCCGCCCGGTCCCCGCGGCGGCGCCGGCGGAGGCGTCCGCGGCGCTCTAGCCGGCTGTCGGCGCTTCGGCCGGCTGTCCGGATGCGACGGTTCTGCTGTCCGCGACCGGCCGTCCGGCTACCCGGCCGCCTTGGCCGCTCCTCGGACTTCGAGATCGGCGAGGAGTCTGCGGGTCGCCTCGGCGACGTCGTCGACGGCCCGGTCGAAGACCTCACGGTTGTGGGCGGCGGGCGCCCGGAAGCCGGAGACCTTGCGCACGTACTGGAGGGCAGCCGCGCGGATGTCCTCGTCGGTGGCCTCTTCGGGGAGGACGGGGGGACGGAGCGTCTTGATGCTGCGGCACATGCTTCGACCGTAGCCCCGGACCCCCGCCCTCCGCACGGCCGTCACGCAAGGAAAGCGTGACGGACGGGGAGTTCACGGCGGGCGGAGACGCGGGTCCCGCTCAGCGGGCGGGCCGTCCCCGGCCGCTGCCGGCGCCGGTACCGGCGAGGAGCGCTTCGGAGATGAGCCGGACCGCGCGGGCGAGGCGGTTGAGCTGCTCCAGCTCCACGGCGTACAGCTTGATGGTGCCCTCGATGACCGCCTCGGAGACGCCGACCGTCGGCAGGTCCGCCCGGCAGGTCCGCAGCGCGACCCGCACCGCCCGTATCTCGTGCTCGACCTGGAGCTGGGCGTGGCGGGCGAGGAGGACGGGGTGGCGGGTGAGCGTCGAGTATCCGGCGTAACGGGCCGGCAGCAGATCCCGCAGCCACCGGGCGGCCGTGCGCTCCCAGTCGTGACTGCCCGGGGCCTTGACCTGGCAGGGCCAGTCCGGGCTGATCGTGATGAGGGTGGGGGACATCGTCGTCGCTCCGGCGGGTGGTGGGACGGGACGGCTCTGGTCGCGGGGTGCCGCGCGGTTGTGTGGCGGTCCCGGCCCAGGGGTAGACCGGGACCGCCAAGGGAGGCCCTCCGCCGAGGAAAGCGGAGCGCCGGGGAACACCCGAGGGCGGCGTGAGGAGGAGCGCGCCGCCCGTGAATGCCCGGTTGTGTGATGCACGGGGGCCCAGAAGGCCACTCGCAGTAAACATATATACCGCCGAGTACGCAAGGGTATGAAAAAATTCATACCCTGCGTGGTGTGAAAGAGCGCGCTGTGTAACCGGCGACGCGGGGGCCGCTCCGGCGGGAGCTAGTCCTCCAGGAAGAAGTCGTGCTGGTCGGCCACCTGCTCGTAGCCCTCGAGCCGCGACTGCGTGCGTACGGGATCGGCGTCGGCCATGGCCTGGAGGACGGCGGCGGACATGACCCCGGGCGCCGAGTAGGAGTCGAAGACGAGCCGGGATCCGGTGCCGGCGGTCAGGACGACGTCGGCCTCGTCGACGAGCGATCCGAGGGTCAGGTCGGTGATCAGCGCGACGCGCAGCCCCGTGCTGCGGGCGGCCTGGATCGCCGCCAGGGTCTCGTTGGCGTGCCGGGGCATCGCGAACGCCACCACCCAGGTGCCGCCCGCCTCCCGCGACTGGAGCAGCGCGTCGTAGGCGACGCTGCCGCCACGGGTGACCAGCCGTACGTCGGGGTGGATCCGCCGTGCCGCGTAGGCGAAGTACTCCGCCAGCGAGACGGAGATCCGCAGGCCGAGGACGGTCAGGGGCACCGAACGCGCCAGCTCACGGCCGACGTCGAGCACCCGGCCGGGATCGGCGAGCGTACGGCGCAGACTCTCCAGGTTCTCGATCTCGGCGTCGACGGCCGCCTGGAGCTCGTTGCCTCGCACCTCCTCCCGCGCTTCTGGAGACACCGCGACGGAACTCAGCGCGATGGGCTGGAGGGCCTCCCGCAGGGCGGGGAAACCGCTGAAGCCGAGGGAGGAGGCGAACCGCGTCACCGACGGCTGGCTGACCCCGACGCGCTCCGCCAGGTCCGTGATCGACAGGAACGCGGCCTCGGTGAGGTGGTCGACGATGTACTGGGCGATACGCCGCTGCGCGGGCGACAGGCGGTGGCCGCCGAAGAGCGCCCGGACGCGGTCCCTCGGGGACGCCTCCGTGTCGGGAGCCCGCCTGCCCGGCGTGATCGCGGACGCCTGCGCGCGTGCCTGCTGCCTAGATGGCACCGGCGTGCCTCCCTCTCGTCCCACAGACGCTCAACATAGCCCACTCCCCCGGCGGGGCCGCCGCCGTCGATCGCCTGCCGCACCGGCGGGCCCGGCGGAGAATCCCCACGGAGGCGATCATGGAACGTGAAGCACTCGTCACGGCGCTCGACGACGGCACCGAGGCCGCCACGTCCGCCCGCACGGCCATCCTGACCGGCGGCGACTACACGGTGTGGGAGGGAACCACCTGCGCGAAGGCGCTCGCCGGAGTCTACGAGCGCCGCCTCCGGCGTGCCCGGCGCACCGGACAGCGGACACTGGACCTGGAGCGCGCGGTGCGGCTGCTCCGCCACCACGGCGCCCCGGTCCGCGTCGGCCGCGTCGACGCGCCGGACCGGTCGTGGGTCTACCTGCTGTTCCTCGTCGGCGACGGCACGGACCTCGTCGCGTGCACGGGCGTCAAGTGCCGGGACCGGTGAGCCGTCAAGTGCCGGGACCGGTAAACCCCCTGCCCCCGGCCGCTCACCCGCGCCCCCGTCATGCCCGGCCCCGGCGGGCCTTCGCCGCGCGCTCGGCTTCCTTGCGCCTCTGGACGGTGTACGACGACCAGTCCCCGCGGTGCACGTCGCACCTCGACGCGCCCACCATCGCGAGTCGCCGGCACCGGGTGCCCTTCTCCGTCGGCGCTCCACACCTGGACTGTGTACGAGCCATGATCCCCACCCCTGGTCTCGGCTGTCGTGCGGTCGCCTTCAGGGTCACGGGACGCACGCGGCCGGCGGAAGGCGCACCGCTCCCCGGACCGGAGCACGGCGGGCCGGGGCCGGTCGCTCGGGGGCGCACGCCTCGTCAGACCGCCAGGGGCACCTGCTCCCCCTCGGCCGGGTCGCGGTAGTGGGCCCAGACCTGGTTCAACTCGTGCTGGTAATAGAGCGAGAACAGTCCGGCGACAATCATGAGAACCAGCCCGATGACAGGGCTGCACGTGGGCTGCATACCGGCGGAACGCTGCATCCGGGCAATGCGCTGACCGGTGTTGTAGACCGAGACGAACGGCGGAACGATCACCAGCCAGCCGAGGGTGACGGCCAGCACCGCCCCGGCGGGGTTCACTTCGATCCGGTCGTCGAGATCCCGGGCCTCGCGGTTCACCTTGTAGTACCAAACGAGGCTGTAAATACCCAGCGTGATAAGCGGCCAGACCAGCCAGACGAGAAAGATGTTGCGGTACTTACCGGCGCGACCAGCCACGACGCACCTCCCTGTATTGAATGATCTTTGTATCCGTGCCTCACACCCCTCATATCCAGTGCAGCACGCCTCCCGGCATCACGCGCGCCGCGTGGACCGGCCCTTTCCCGGACGACGGCGGACGCCCCGTCCGGCACACCGAACCCCGTGACATCACCAGCAGGGGACGAACCGCGCCGGGGCGTCCGCCGGAGCGTGCGGCCTGCTGCCACAGGCTTGGCACACGGCGATCGGCGGGCAGTTGGGGACGTCAGAGGACCCGGCGGCCGGTGCGCCCCACGGCATGCCGTCGGCCGTCACGGGCCGGCAGCCCGTGGGCTGCGCCAGCACCCTGCGGAGCTCATGGCGCCGCCGCATCTCCCTGACGTCGCCGTGCGGCATCCGCCGGAGCGGCAGCGGAGCGAGAATCCACAGCACGGTGCACAGGACAGCGAAACCGAGGAGGATCCACAGCGTCGTGCCTGACATAAGAATTACCATCTTCCGCCACTAGGGATTTCCCGACCATGGGATTTCCGCAAACCATTGGCGCAACCAGGGGGTCACGTCGGCCCGTTGCACCCGTGACGCGCAGAGAGGGTGCGACAGTATGCCGCATAACGCACGGGCATATGCCTGGTTACGCAGTCTCGGCCAATCGGGACACCGCGACCGCACGGGATACGCACACAGAACCGGAAGGCTTATAGCTCATGTCCCTGCAGAACTGATTAACCACTTGAAGGAAGTCATCCATATGCGACAACGCCTCCACCCGTTTGCCGCGCATCCTGCTTAATAGCCGGACAGTTGGATGGATCATGACGAATGCGATCCACTCTCCCAGCGGTGCGCGTCACGCGACCGGCTCGCAGAGCGACGCGGCCGGGGCCGCGCTCCGGGCCGGTGACGCGTCCGCGTCCGGCGTACGGCTGGGAGCGTGGGTGTTCACACCGTCCTCCGTGCGCTTCGCCCGGGAAGCGGCCGCGACGTTACGCGACAACGACCGGTGCATCCCACTGCGGTACACCTCCACGCTTCTTGAGGACTTCGTCGTCATGATGGAGGACATCGAGGGCGCATTCGTGGCGCAGTCGTCGAACACTTCCTCCTCGTCCGGCAGGCGCGGCGACCGGCAGACCGGGCAGAGCCTCCATGCATGAGACTCGGCGCGGCCGCCACAGTCGTACCGAACCGCCCGCCCCGACCGGCCCCGAGGCCGCCTGGGCCCCGCCCGTCGCAGCCCCTCCCTCCTACGGCGGCCAGCACTTCGCCTCGATCGACCCGTGGGACCCGGCGGAGGAACTGGCCCACCTGCTCCAGGAAGCCATCGCCGCCGAGGCGGGCAACGCGCCCCTGCCCGACCCCCACGCCGTCACGGTCGCGGCGGCCGACGACTTCCCGCTCCCGGGGCCGGACCACTCACCGCTGACGGGCCTCACCGAAATCACCGCGGAACTGCCGCCCGTACGGCCCCCGTCACCCTCGGGCCGCCGCCGGCCCCGTTCGCGCAAACGCGCGGTCGGCGCCATGCAGCGGACGAGCTTCGCCCTGGCCGCGCTCGCCGCCGTCGTCGTCTCCATGGTCTGCGTCTTCGGCGGAATGGTCACCTACGACCCGCTGCGCCACCTCGCCCAGTACCGCACCTCGGCCGGCGCGGTCGGCTGGTGGCCCCTGCTGGTCTACGGACCGTGGATGGTCGCCTCACTCTCCATCCTGCGCGCCGCGCTCCACCAGCGCCGTGCCGCGCACTCCTGGGCCGTCGTCCTCGTCTTCTCGACGGTGTCCATGCTCCTGTGCGTCGCGCAGGCGCCCCACACCCCGGTCGACGCCGCGGCAGCGGCCCTGCCCTCCCTGGCGGCACTGGCCTGCTTCCAGCAACTCGTCCGCCAGATCACCCTCACCCGCCCACCCCGCCAAACCAACCCCCGCCACAGCAACACCCCCCGCCCTCCGAAACCCACCACAAGCCAGCCACCAAAACCGATCTGACACCGCGGCCCCACCCCAAGTGGGCAGGGCCGCAGGGCAGATCGCATCGGCCCGCCTGCGCGGGTCCCCCGGCTCGTGGCCGAAACCCGGTACTCACCGTCGGGCGGCTTGCGCAACAGAGCGACGAGCCTCTGCCGGAAGATGTGGCGTCGCAAACGGGAAAGGCCCCCCGGTCGACCTCGACCGGGGGGCTTTTCCTGCCGCCTACCTGCGGCTGTTCCCTGTGGGCGCGGACGGTTTCGAACCGCCGACATCTGCTTTGTAAGAGCAGCGCTCTACCCCTGAGCTACGCACCCGTGGATGAGGCAACAGCGTACATGGATCCGGGCGGGGGATGGGAATCGGACGGCCGGTCGCCAGGGGCAGGCGGTGTGGAGGGGGCTGCGCAGGGTCGGTTCGATCGCGGCTGGTGGGAGGCGGCGGGGCGGGTCTGGGCCGGTGGGGTGGGTGGGCGCCGGTGGGGGCTGGTAGGGGGCGGGCGCGGGTGGTGGGGATAACCCCACCATCGTTCGGTGGCGGGCCGCATCGTGCCGATATAGGGACCGCTCGTACGGTGAGGGCTCACACGAGGCACTACTTGGGGGATCGATCACCGTGGCACTTCGTACCCGCACCTTGCTCGCCGTCGGCGGGGCAGTCGTCGGCGTGGTCGCTCTGAGTGGTTGCAGCACGCAGGCGAAGGACTCGCCCGCCGAGCAGCGGTCGTTCCCGTTCAGCGGGAAGAAGCTGACCATCGACGCGGAGAACTCCGAGATCGAGCTGGTTCCGGGCGACGTCGAGGACGTCGAGGTCACGCGGCGGACCGACGGCTGGGTGTTCATGGGGAACGGTCCCGATTCGAGCTGGAAGATGCAGGACGGGAAGCTCGTCCTGCGGCAGCAGTGCGAGGCGGTGGCCAGTGACTGCGAATCGTGGCACCGGATCAAGGTGCCGCGCGGAGTCGCCGTGACCGTGACGGACGACAACGGGACCGTGTCGGCCTCCGGTTTCAGCACCGCCCTGCGGCTCGGCGCCGACAACGGGGAGGTCAGCGTCAAGGACTCCAGCGGGCCCCTCGAGCTGACCAGCGAGAACGGCGGCATCGTCGCGGAGGGCATCTCCTCCAAGCGGGTCGACGCCGACTCGGCCAACGGCAGTGTCCGCATGAGCTTCACCGCCGTCCCCGACCTGGTGGAGAGCGACAGCGAGAACGGCGGGATCAGCATCGACCTGCCCAAGGCCGCGTACAGCGTCACCGCGCGGAGCGACAACGGCGGCGTCAAGATCGGCGTCCCGCGCGACTCCGACAGCCGGCACGTCGTGCGGGCGCGCAGCGACAACGGGGAAGTCACCCTGCGAACCGCGAACTAACGCGCCCGTGTGTTCGTCCTTACTGGTGGGAGAATGAACCGGCAGGGGCGGACACAGCACGGGAGAGGGATGTGACGGCGACAGACGCGCAGCCGTGCACGCAGCGAGTACGCCGCCGTACGACAGCGGGCGCCGTCCGGGACGTCGTCACGCTCGCGCTGCTGCCGGTGCCGCTGCTCGTCGCGTCGCTCCCGTTCGCCTTCACCGGCGGCGGTACGAGGCGGTGGTTCGGCGGCCGCGGGGAGAACGTTCGCGCCGACGCCCAGGCCGCCAAGGACGCCGCGGCGGCGGCCTTCTACGAGCTGGACACGGCCCAGCGCGACCTGCGGATCTCGATCGAGACGATCACGGCCGTGGACAGTTCGCCGCAGGGCCGCAGGGCCGTGGAGGACTTCGCCGCGCTGGGGCGTCGTATCGACGAGGTCAGCCATACGTACATCACCGCGGTCGACGCGCACGACCTGGACCGCGACGACCTGGAGGCCGCCACGGCCGCCAGGGCGCGCGCGGAGCTGACCCGCGCGAAGGACGAGCTGGACCGGGTCAAGGGCGAGCTGGACCGGTACGCGCGAGGGCTCGGCCCGCTCCTGGAGACGGCGGAGACGCAGCTCGCCCGGCTCGCGCCCGCCGTGGAGCGGGCCCGTCAGGCGCTGCTGGCGGCGAGCAACGCGCTGGACGCGGTACGGGCGTCCGGGCTGCGCGCCGACGACCTCGCGGCGCGGCTCGCGGCCCTCGCGCCCGAGCTGACCAAACTGAACCAGGGGGCCGGCCGGCACGGCGTGGCGGAGACGCTGCGGCGTGCGGACCAGGTGCTGCGTGACGCCGAGGCCGTACGGACCGAGGCCGAGCGGCTGCCGGAGCGGGCGGCGGAGATCGACCGGCGGCTGGTGTCGCTGCGGACGCGGGCGCAGGCGCTGACGACCCGGGCCGGCAACGTCGAGCCGGTCCTGAGCGAGCTGCGCCGCCGGTTCACGGCCGCCTGCTGGCAGGACCTCCAGGGGGTGCCGGCGCAGACCGCGGACACCGTCCGCAAGGCCGAGGAGAAGATCGCCGAGGCGGCGAAGGCCCGTGACGAGCAGCGGTGGCCCGACGCCGTCGCGCTGCTGAGCACGGTACGGGCGCTGCTGAACTCCACGGACGAGGCGGTGTCGGCGGCGGGTGACCGCCTCCAGCGCCTGAACGCCGTGTCCAAGGACCCGCAGCACGAGATCGACCGCACGCGGTTCGCGATCCGGGACGCCCAACGGCTGGCCATGGCCGGGCGGAACACGCCCGATCCGCGCCATGCCCGCCCGCTGGACGACGGGGTGGCCCGGCTGGAGCGGGCCGTCGCCGGTCTGGAGGGCCGGCACCCCGACTACTGGCACTTCCTGACCGAGACGGAGGCGGTACGGCGCACCGTGGCGCGGGTCGTCTCGGACATCCGGGAGGAACGGGGCGCGGGCTCCTGAGCGCGGCGGCGAGTCAGTAACCTGTGGGCATGCCCCGTTACGAGTACCGCTGCCGCTCCTGCGGCACCAGCTTCGAGCTGAACCGGCCCATGGCCGAGTCGTCCGCCCCCGCCGTCTGCCCGGACGGTCACGAGGACACCGTCAAGCTGCTGTCGGCCGTCGCCGTGGGTGGAACGGCCAGGTCCGCCGCGCCCGCGCCGTCCGCGGGAGGCGGCGGGGGCGGGTGCTGCGGCGGCGGCTGCTGCGGCTGACGGCCCGCCCCTGCCCCGCCCGCAGCCGGCCCGCCCCCAAGCCCCCGCTGCCCGAAGCCGGCACCACACGCAACCGGCCCCGCCCACAGCCGGACCACGGCAGCGCCCGGACCCACCCGGCGCGTCCCCGTGCCGCCCGCCGTCAGCGCTTCCTGGAGAGCGTCACCCCGTCCGCCACGGGGATCATGACGCTCTCCATGCGCTCGTCGCCCGTCACCCGGTCGTTGAACTCCTTGATCGCGGCCGCGGCGCCGGTGGCGTCCGGGTCCGTGACTCCGCCGCCGAAGAAGACGTTGTCCGTGGCGATCAGCCCGCCCTGCCGCATCCGGGGCACCAACTCCTCCCAGTACGGCACGTAGTTGGGCTTGTCCGCGTCGAGGTAGGCGAAGTCGATGTGCGGCTCGGCGGGCATGGCGCGCAGGGTGTCCAGGGCGGGACCGATGCGCAGCTCGACGCGGTCGGCGACGCCCGCCTTCGTCCATGCCTCGCGCGCGTACGCCGTCCACTCCTCCGACACGTCGCAGGTGATCAGGCGGCCGTCGGCGGGCAGGGCCCGCGCCATGGACAGCGCGGAGAAGCCCGTGAACGTGCCGATCTCGACGACGTGACGGGCCCGGGTCAGCCGGATCAGGAAGGCGAGGAGGGGGCCCTGCTCCTCGGCGGACTGCATCCGTGCGTGGCCGGGCAGTTGCCGGTACGTCGTTTCGACGAGCTCCCGCTGCCCGGCGTCCAGCGGCGGGTTGTGCGCCAGCATGTAGGCGTACAGCTCGTCGGTGAGCGGAGTGCTGTTTCCCTTGCTCATCGCGTTCCCTCACGGTAGTCGGCCCCGAGCTCGGCCCGGAGCCTTCTTCAGGCTGGCTTCAGGCAGCGAATTCTATGGTGGCGCGCATGATCGGAAGCGGCGCACCACAGTGGATCAACTCGCTCATGGACACCCTCGGGGCACCGGGCGCGGGCATCGCCATCGCGCTGGAGAACCTGTTTCCGCCGCTGCCCAGCGAGGTGATCCTGCCGCTGGCCGGGTTCGCCGCCAGTACCGGGCGGATGAGTCTGATCGCCGCTCTGCTGTGGACCACGGCGGGTTCGGTGGTCGGGGCGCTCGCGCTGTACGGGGTGGGGGCCCTGCTGGGGCGGGAGCGGACCGTCGCGATCGCCGCCAGGCTGCCCCTGGTGAAGGTGTCCGACATCGAGCGGACCGAGGCGTGGTTCGTCCGTCACGGCGCCAAGGCGGTGTTCTTCGGGCGCATGATCCCGGTGTTCCGCAGCCTGATATCGGTGCCCGCGGGCGTCGAGCGCATGCCGCTGCCGGTGTTCCTCGGCCTCACCACGCTCGGCAGCGCGATCTGGAACGCCGTCTTCGTCCTCGCCGGTTACGCGCTGGGCGAGAACTGGGAGGACGTGACGGGGTACGTGTCCGCGTACTCGAAGGTGGTGCTGGTGGCCGCCGCGCTGGCGGTGCTCGCCTTCCTGGCCCGCAGGCTGCTCAGGCCGGGCGCGGGCCGGCGGCGCGGATGAAGGACCGCAGGATCTCCTCGCCGGCGGCGACCCCCGCCTCCGGCAGGACGGTGACCTGCGGTGCGGTCCATCCCGTGTCGGCCAGCTCGCCGTGTCCGGGCCGCCAGCCCCGGTCCGCCGCGAGCAGCAGGTCCGCGTCGAGGAGGGAGTCGCCGGCGGCGAGGGTGAGGGTGGCGCCGCTGCGGCGGGCCACCTCGCGCACGGCCGCGCTCTTGGTGAGCGGCTTCGGTACGGCGTAGATCTTCCGGCCCTGGAGGGAGACCGTCCAGCCGCGCGGCTCCGCCCACTCGCCGAGTTCCTTGACCCATTCGTCCGGCAGCAGGGCGCGTTCGACGACGAGGTAGGCGAAGAGGTCCTCGGCGACGCGCTCTTTCAGCAGCCAGGCGGGGTCGGCGGCGGCGACGAGGTGGGCGCGGACCTCGGCCAGGGTGGCGCACTCGTCCGCGAGTCGGGCGGCGACGCGGGCCTGCCAGTCAGGGTCGGACACTCCGTCGACCAGGATGTGTCCGCCGTTGGCGCAGATGGCGAAGCGGGGCGTGGGGACGGGCAGCCGGATGCGGTGGTACTGCTCGCGGGTGCGGGTGGTCGTCGGCACGAAGCAGGTCTGGGCGGCGAGCTGCTCCAGCAGTCCGGCGGCCGTCTCGGTGAGGTAGGACAGGGGCTTGCCCTGGTACACCTCGACGCAGAGCAGCCGCGGCGCCTCGGCGTCGGGCACGCGCAGCGCGAGCGCGGCGGTGGAGTAGATCAGGGTGCGGTCGAGGTCGCTGGCGACGAGGACGCTCGGTTGGCCGGTCACTTCGCTGCTACCGCCTTGCCGTCCGCGCCGGTGGCGCCGCGTGTGTACTGGGGATGGATCAGTCCGACGCAGGTGTACGGAAGTCCGTCGACCTCTTCGACGGGGACACCGCGCTGCTCCGCCAGGAGCCGTACGTGGTCGAGGTCCGCGCCGGCGTCGCGCTTGGCGAGGATCTTCC
The DNA here is from genome assembly GCF_053610585.1 of Streptomyces sp. NPDC054887. NCBI lineage: Bacteria > Bacillati > Actinomycetota > Actinomycetes > Kitasatosporales > Streptomycetaceae > Streptomyces > Streptomyces sp. NPDC054887. The sequence goes on from NZ_JBSGYQ010000032.1 coordinate 74,664, forward strand.
AGGGGACGCGGCGCAGCAGGACGCGGGTGGTCTCGCCGACGCCGGGCTTGACGAGGTTCACGTCGTGGATGCCGTACTCCTCGCTGATCCGCTCCACGGCCGCCCAGCCTTCCCAGGTGGGGGCGCGGTCCGCCGAGAGGAGTTCCTTGACCTCGGCGTCCACGGCGCCGGCGACCTCGTCGAAGCGGGCGGCGACGGTGTCGAGGAAGAGGCCGGAGACGTCGTCGGCGGCGAGTTCGCGGTAGAACTTCGCGCCGTGGAAGTCGTCGGGGCCGACCAGGTCGGAGCGGAGTACCGTACGCGAGATCAGGCCGGAGACGGTGGAGTTGAGGCAGGCGGACGGGATGAGGAAGTCCTCGCGGGTGCCGTAGGTCTTCACGCAGCCGCCGGGGTCGGCGAGGACGGCTATCTCGGGGTCGAAGCCGCGGATGCCGGTGGCGGCGGCGAAGGCGTCCAGGGCCTGGGCGAGTTCGCGGGTGATCGCGCCCTTGCCGGTCCAGCCGTCGACGAAGACGACGTCGGCCGGGTCGTGGTGGGCGGCGAGCCAGCGCAGGGCCGTCTCGTCGATGCCGCGGCCCCGGACGATGGAGACGGCGTAGTGCGGGAGGTCGAGCCCGTGCCGGTGCTGGGCGTAGCGCCGCATCAGTACGCCGACGGGTGTGCCGGCGCGGGCGAGGGAGACCAGCACGGGGCGCGGGGAGGTGGTCCCCCCGTGGCCCCGGCTGTGGGAGCGCTCGGCGAGGACGGTCTCGGTGACGGTGGCGACGGCCTTGGCGACGCGGGCCGCGGAGGTCTCCAGGGCCGCCTTGAAGAGCTGCTGGTACTGGGCGGTCGGCTGGTACTCGACGGGCAGCGACTCGGCGTAGTGCGCGCCGCCGCTCTGGATCGCTTCCTCGCGTTCCTCGGTGGGGGCCTCCAGTTCGACGTCCGAGAGGTCCTGGAGGAGCCAGCCGACGTCCTCGGGCGCGTACGAGGAGAACGCGGGGCCGCGCAGCGGCTCGGACATGGGCGGCTCCTGCCGTCGGGGGTCCTGCTCGGGTGCGTGGGCTGCGCGGGCCGCGCCGGGTGTGTACGAGGGGACGACCGCCAGGACGACGTGCCCGGTGTGCGCGGCGAGGCGCGCGAGCAGGCCGTCGGGGGCGTGCAGCGCGGGGGTGTCGGCGGCCGAGTCGACCACGGCGACCACCGCGTCGAAGCCGCCGCCGGCGACGTTGTAGGCGTACCGCGCGCCGGGGCCGTCGGCGGGGTCGTCGTGCGCCGGGAAGACGATACGGGTGCGTATCGCGTAGCCAGGGTCGTCGACGGCGAGCACGGGCGAGCGGGTGGTGGTCGAGTAGCGGACCTCGGCGTCGACGCGCTCCTCCAGGGCGGTAGCGAGCCGGAGCGGCGCGTACATCAGTTCCTCGAAGCCGAGGACGAGGACGCGGCGGGCGCCTTCGGGCAGGGCCGGGGCGATCCGCTCGGCCATGCCGGGCAGTGCGGCCTCCAGCGCGGCCCGGTGCGCGGGGGTGAACCCGTGCCGCCCGCCGTCGGGCACACCGGCGGGCCAGCCCAGCTCGATCCGGGCGGGTACGGCGCCGGGCCCGGCCGGGCCCGTGGGGGCGGCGGCCGGTGCGGGCTCGTGGCGGGCCACCAGTTCCTGGCCCCTGGCCAGCACGTCGTCGGGGAGGCGGACCGTGCCCGAGGCCAGGGCGACGAGGTCGACCCGGGCGCCGATCTCGCGCGCGAACCCCTCCAGCCGCCCGCGGTCGTGCGCCGAGCGCATGTCGACCAGCGCCACGATCACGTACCAGCGGCGCGGGTAGCGCTCGTGCAGGTCGCGGACGGTGTTGAGGACCGTGTTGCCCGTGGAGAACTCGTCGTCGACCAGGACCAGCGGTCCCTCGCCGGCCAGCAGTGCCGGGTCCTCCGGGAGCAGCAGGTGGGAGGTGGCGTGCGAGTGCGCCTCCTCGAAGCCGCCGGCCGCCGCCACGCCGTCGACCGGGCGGCGCGTCGAGTGCAGGTACGGCGCCGTACCGATGCCGTCGGCCACGGCGTGGCCGAGGCCGGTGGCCGTCTCGGCGTACCCGAGGACCACCGCGCGGGCGGCTGCCTCGTCGCCGAGCAGCTCGCGCACCTCCTCGCCGAGCGAGAAACCCGCTCCGTAGACCCGCGAGGGCAGCTGCGGCACGTGCTTGCCCAGCACGTTGGACACCAGCAGGTGGGCCCGTTTGGGGTTGCGGCGCAGGGCCAGTCCCAGCAGCTCACGCAGCCCGCCCGGCTCCTGTCCCTCGCCGTCGCCGACGAGTTCGACGCCGAGCCGCTCCGCGACCCACGTTCCCGACCACACCACGTCGTCCGTCCCCATCTCAGTCGGATGTCCCCGCTGTCAGCAGCTCGACAAAGCCGACGTCCTCGCGGGCCACGCCGAAGACCTCGGCCCGCAGCAGCGTGCGCTCGGCCCACGCGCGGTGCGGCTTCACTTCGTTCATCTTGTTCGTATACGCGGAGCGCATCACTCCGCCCCCGTCGCGCTCCGGCCGCACGATGTCCCGCGCGTCGCTGTACTCCTCGTGGCTGACCACCGAAAGGGCGTGCACGGGAAGGACGTGGGAGGGGTGGATGCAGGTCTTGCCCAGGAGGCCGTTGGCCCGGTCGAGCGAGATCTCGCGCAGCAGTCCGTCCATGTCGTGCTCGATGAGCGAGGCGCGCAGCGCCTCGGCCTGTCCCACGAAGGGGCTGCGGCGGAGCTGCGGCTTGAACATGCGCTCCTGGACGCGGAAGTACTCCCAGACCGGGCCGGTGATCGTGAAGCCGGTGCCGTCCGAGCGGCCGAGCACGTTGACCACGTCGGCGATGACGCCGGCGACGATCTGCACGTCGTACGCCGTCATGTCGGGCGCCCTGCGCAGCCCGTAGGCCGAGCAGAAGTCGGTGACGCCCAGGCGCAGCGCGAGCACCCGCTCGCGGTACTTGTCGACGGTGCGGGCGATGCCGCGCAGCGTCTCGGCGCGGGTCTCCAGGTGGAGCAGCTGCGGCGATTCGAGCACCGGCATGGCGAAGAGCCGGTGGCCGCTCGCGGCCTCCGCGGCGGTGAGCGCCTCCAGGAAGGCGACACCGCGCTCCTCGGTGAACTTCGGCAGTACGAATCCGGACAGCAGCCGCGCACTGGCGCCGAGCCGGTGCACCAGATCGGAGATCTGCCCCGGTTCACGCACCCGGACGAACAGCAGCGGCAGCTCCGTGCCGCGCGCGTCGAGCTCCGCGAACTGCCGGACGAGGTTCTCCTCGGCGCCGGCGACTTCCGCGTCGTCGATGGAATCCTCCAGGCAGAGCACCATGGAGACGACCCCGCGCCCCGCCTGCTTGACCACGTCGTCGGCGAGCCGCGGCCGGGTGGCGGGGCTGTAGAGCGTGGCGCCGAGCGCGGCGGCGAGCGTGCGGGCCGGGGAGCCGGAGTCGAATACGACCGGCTCCCGATGGAACAGGTTCTCCCGGACCGAAGGCGGGATATGCCCGAAATGACGCATGAATATCCCCCCGTGCTGCCGTATCGGCCCCTCGTGTGTATGGCCGGTAATAGTACGTAGGGACGATGTCAGGAGTTCCCCGCGTCCGTGAATTTCAGGTTACCCACGTGAATCCATTCATGCCGGTGAGCACCCCGCGTTGTAGGGGCGGGCCCCGGGGAGGCAGGATGACAGGCATGACGCACGCCATGCTGAAGGGCTCGAACGTCCCGCTCGAAGCCACAGCCGTAAGGGCTGTGCTGCGCTGGACCCCCGGCCCCGACGTCCCAGAAGTGGATGCCTCGGCGCTGCTGCTCGGCGTCGACCGACGCGTACGCTCCGACGAGGACTTCGTCTTCTACAACCAGCCGCGCCACCCCTCGGGGCTGGTGCGCAGCCTGGGCAAGAAGCGGCTGCCCGACGGCGTCACCGACTCGGTGCAGACGGATCTCGCCGCACTCGAAACCGCCGTGGACCGCGTGCTGATCGTCGCCTCCACGGACGACGTGCCGTTCGAGCGCGTGCACGACCTGCGCATCGAGGTGTACGACGCCACCGCGGCCGGTGGCGCGGACCCGCTCGCGTACTTCGAGGTCCGGCCCGAGACGGGCGCGGAGACCGCGCTGATCTGCGGCGAGCTGTACCGGCGGGGCGAGGGCTGGAAGTTCCGGGCGCTGGGCGAGGGCTACTCCAACGGCCTGATCGGGCTGGCGACGGACCACGGCATCTCCGTCGACGAGACGGACGGGGCCGAGGGCCCGGACGCGGCGGGCGAGGCGGCATCCGCCGGGACGCGGGCGCACCCGGCGGCGGCGCAGACGGCGACGCCGGCCGATCCCACCCAGCCCATGCAGCCCGCGTACGGATACCCGCCGGCCGCCGACGGTCCGGGCCAGGGGTCGCCGGCCCCCGCCTACGGCTTCCCCCAGTCGGCGTCGACCCAGCCCGCCTACGGGTACCCGCAGCCGGCGGCCGCCGCCGCCTTCGCACCGGACCCGAACTTCCGCCTGCCGCCGCAGGGGCCGCAGTTCGTACGCGCCCAGTAGGGCGGGGGGCCCGCCTCCCCGCCCCGCCGGGCCCCCGTCACGTCTTCGTCTTGTAGCCGCGGCCCCACTGGAGGCCCCAGCCGTACAGGCGGTCCAGCTCCGCCTGGAAGCCGTAGACGAACTTCACCTCGCGCCGGACCACGAGGTCGCCCTTGACGTTGTCGACGGTGAGGACGGCGCACGAGCGGGCCTGCGGGGCGCGCTCGTCGAGCTCGATCTCGATGCGCGGGCCGTTGCCCGGGAAGAGCGTCACCACGGCGTGCGTGCGGTCGAACGCCGGTGTCTGGTCGTAGATGTACACGAAGACCAGCAGCCGCTTGATCTCCTCGCGGTGGTCGAGGTTGACGTAGATCGTCTCGCCCGACGGCGCGCCGAACCGGTCGTCGCCGCTGAGCCGGACGTACGGCGGCGCGTTCAGGTTGCCGAGGAAGCCGCCCAGGGGCTGTACGACGCCCTTCGTGCCGTCCGCCAGCTCGTACAGGCACCCCAGGTCGAGGTCCACGTTGACCACGCCCTGGGTGTGCGCCTGGACCAGCTCCGGCTGGAAGAACTTGAACGGGCTGCGCAGCAGACTGACGCTGCGCCGCCGCTTGCCCCCGAAGTCCGAGGTGCGCATCCGCCACGACAGGTTGACGCGCAGGTTGCCGCTGGTCGCGCCCTGCTTGGTGAGCGATACCGAAGGATTCCGCCTGGTCAGCTCGATCGCGTTGGCCGCGTTGCCGGACGCGAACGGATCGCCCGCCCTGTCCCGCCGCAGGCTGTCCCAGATGGTCATTGCGCCCCCACCCCCAGGGTGTCTTCGTACACGTCCCCGCCGAACCCGCCGCACAGGCGGCGGGGCGGCCCCGAGGCCGACGCCTCGTGACCGCCCCGCTCAGAGCGTTCCTCAATCCCTGCCGGGTCACACCCCGGACGGGACCTCGGTCTTGTCTCCCGACCCCGGCCCCGAGCCGCCCTCGGCGGCCGCGAGGCGCTTGTTGCGGCGGATCGAGGACAGGAACGAGGCGGCGATCAGGAGGACACCGACGAGGCCGGTGATGATCTCGCTGATCTCGTGCTCGATGGTGATCAGCAGGATGACCGCGAGCGCGCCGATCGCGTAGTGCGCGCCGTGCTCCAGGTAGACGTAGTCGTCGAGGGTGCCCTGGCGGACCAGGTAGACCGTCAGCGACCGTACGTACATCGCGCCGATGCCGAGGCCGAGCGCCATCCAGAAGATGTGGTTCGTGATGGCGAAGGCGCCGATGACACCGTCGAACGAGAACGAGGCGTCGAGGACTTCCAGGTACAGGAAGAGGAAGAACGCGGCCTTGCCGGCGAGGCCGATGACCGACGGGTCCTTGCCCTGCGCCTTGGCCTTCTCCTCCTCCTCGTGCTCCCGTTCCTCTTCTTCCTCGATCTTGTTCTCGAAGTGGCTGGAGAGACCGCCGACGATGAGGTACGTGATCAGGCCGGCGACGCCGGAGAGCAGCACCGTGGCCGACTTGTCCTGGTATCCCGAGCTGGTGTGCGCGTGGGTCGCGAAGGTCATCGCCGTGCCGAGCAGGACGATCAGCGCGATGCAGACCGACAGCATGTCGACCTTGCCGAGCTTGGCCAGCGGACGCTCCAGCCACGCGAGCCACTTGATGTCCCGGTCCTCGAAGATGAAGTCCAGGAAGATCATCAGCAGGAACATGCCGCCGAAGGCCGCGATCGCCGGGTGGGCGTCCGTGACCAGGGCCTCGTACTGCTCCGGCTTGTCCATCGCGAGCTGGATCGCCTCGATGGGACCGACCTTGGCACTGATCGCGACGATGGCGACAGGGAAGACCAGCCGCATACCGAAGACGGCGATCAGGATGCCGATCGTGAGGAAGATCTTCTGCCAGAAGGCATTCATCTTCTTCAGGATTCCGGCGTTGACGACCGCGTTGTCGAAGGACAGCGAGATTTCGAGGATCGACAGGATCAGTACGACCCCGAACGCCTCCCACCCCCACTGCCAGGCGGCGAAAGCCAGTCCGAGTGCCGTGACGGCAAACGACCAGCCGAAGGTTTTCAGAACCACTGGCTACCCCATCGTGTAAGTACGGGTCTCCCCCGCGCCGTGCGCGGCTTTACGAAACGTTGACCCCGAAGTCTAGGGCGATGCCCCGCAGACCCGACGCATACCCCTGTCCTACGGCTCGGAACTTCCATTCCCCGCCGTACCGGTAGACCTCACCGAAGATCATCGCCGTCTCGCTGGAGGCGTCCTCGGAGAGGTCGTAACGGGCCAGTTCCTGACCGTCCGCCTGATTGACCACGCGGATGAAAGCATTGCTGACCTGGCCGAACGTCTGGCCGCGGTTGTCGGCGTCATGGATGGAGACCGGAAAGACGATCTTGTCGCAGTTCTCCGGCACCAGGGTGAGGTCGATGATCATCGACTCGTCGTCGCCGTCACCCTCACCGGTGAGGTTGTCCCCGGTGTGCTCGACCGAGCCCTCCGGGCTCTTGAGGTTGTTGTAGAAGACGAAGTACTCGTCGCCGAGGACGCGGCCGTTCTGGCACAGCAGCGCGCTGGCGTCGAGGTCGAAGGGCGCTCCGGTGGTGGAGCGCGCGTCCCAGCCGAGCCCGACCAACACCTGGGTGAGATTCGGTGCGGCCTTGGAGAGGGAGACGTTGCCTCCCTTGGCGAGCGTGACACCCATGATCTTGCTTCCTCCCCGCGTACGGAACGAGTGTGAGGCGCGTCCGGCGCCGCCCGCACGATGCGGCGCCGGACGGGACGGGGCTCGCTCAGACGTTGACGCCGAAGTCCTGCGCGATGCCGCGCAAGCCCGAGGCGTAACCCTGGCCGATGGCCCGGAACTTCCATTCCGCCTGGTTGCGGTACAGCTCGCCGAAGACCATCGCGGTCTCAGTCGAGGCGTCCTCGCTCAGGTCGTAGCGCGCCAGCTCCGTGTTGTCGGCCTGGTTCACGACGCGGATGTACGCGTTGCGGACCTGGCCGAAGCTCTGCTGCCTGGCCTCGGCCTCGTAGATCGAGACCGGGAACACGATCTTGGCGACGTCGGCCGGCACGCCGGCGAGGTTCACCTTGATGACCTCGTCGTCGCCCTCGCCCTCACCGGTGGTGTTGTCGCCGAGGTGCTCGACCGAGCCGTCGGGGCTCTTGAGGTTGTTGAAGAAGACGAAGTTCGAGTCGTTGGTGACCTTGCCCTCAGCGTTGGTCAGCAGGGCGCTGGCGTCGAGGTCGAAGTCACCCCCGGTGGTGGTACGAGCGTCCCAGCCGAGACCGACGATGACCGCGGTCAGGTTGGGGGCTGCCTTGGTCAGCGAGACGTTGCCGCCCTTGCTGAGGCTGACGCCCACGAGTCCTCCCATGTGTGTCGGGGGGCCGAGGACCCCCGTAATGCGCTGGCATCGGATCAACGACTCGATCCTAGTGACCGGTTCCCGCGCGCAGCACGCCCGGTGTCCCGATTTTTCGGGCGCTCAGAGCGTGTCGAGCACCTTGAGGTACTCGGCGGGGTCGCGCGCGTCCGACATGGCGTTGAGGACGCTCCAGCGCACGACGCCGGCGCGGTCGATAACGAAGGTGCCGCGCACGGCGCAGCCCTTGTGCTCGTCGAAGACGCCGTACGCGCGCGAGGCCGCGCCGTGCGGCCAGAAGTCCGACAGGAGCGGGTACTCGAAGCCCTCCTGCTCGGCGTAGACGCGCAGGGTGTGGATGGAGTCGGTGGAGACGGCGAGCAGCTGTACGTCGTCGTTGACGAAACGCGCCAGGTCGTCGTTGAGCGCCCGCAGCTCGCCCGTGCACACACCGGTGAAGGCGAAGGGGTAGAAGAGCAGCACCACGTTCCTGGCGTCGCCGGGGTCGCGGAAGTCGGACAGCCGGACCGTACGGCCGTGGTTGTCCTTCAGCACGAAGTCCGGTGCCGGCGTACCGACCTCGATCGCCATTGGATGCGCCATCCCCTCGTTGGGCCGTCTGTGTCCGGCCAGCCTACGCACAGGGCCCCCGCCGACGGATGTCGGCGGAGGCCCTGTTTCGCCTTGGGCGCAGCCTGCTCATGAGGAGTCTGCTCGGACGCGGCGGTGGCTCAGCGCTTGCCCTTGGGGGTCACCAGCCGGCCGGCGCTCCAGTCCTTGCCCGCGCTGACGGTCTTGGTCTGGGACAGACCCGCCGTCTGGGCGGCCTCGCTGATGTCGCTCGGCTCGACGTAGCCGTCGCGGCCGGTCTTCGGGGTCAGCAGCAGCACCGTGCCGCCGTCCTCCAGCAGACCGATGGCGTCCACCAGCGCGTCCGTAAGGTCGCCGTCCTCGTCACGGAACCACAGCACGACGACGTCGGCGACATCGTCGTAGTCCTCGTCGACGATGTCCTGGCCGGTGATCGCCTCAATGCCCTCACGGAGTTCCTGCTCGACGTCGTCGTCGTAGCCGATCTCCTGGACCACCTGTCCGGGCACGAACCCCAGGCGTACTGCCGGGTTGGTCCGCTCCTCCGCGTGGTCCGCGGTCGCGCTCACGGATTGCCTCCTGATCATGTTTTGGGGAATACCTTCAGTCCACGCGCGTGCGTGGGCGTTGGCCGTAGTCCACACGTGCGGGACCGATCGCGCAAGTACCCGGCGGTGGAGACAGCCGAAACGGTGACGGATGGGGCCGGTTCACCGCAACTCCAGACCGGGCCGGAAGCGGCCCCGGTGATCCATCCCACACCATTGCGACACGTTTGTAAGCCTACGCGGCTTCGGTGGGCCATTCGGACCCGAGCCGCCGCACCGAACGCACGGGCGGGTTGGGCGTAAGGTTGCGATTTGGCCGGACCCATCCCCGGGCGGACGCCGAGCCTCTCGCCGAGTGGGGGTTACCACTCGGTAGAGGTGACGTTTGCGATTCAGGGGTACACGATGGAGGCGGCGCGACACCCCTTGAGACCCAACCAGCGAAGGAACAGCGTGGCTTCCGGATCCGATCGTAATCCGATCATCATTGGCGGCCTTCCGAGCCAGGTCCCGGACTTCGATCCTGAAGAAACCCAGGAATGGCTCGACTCCCTCGACGCCGCCGTCGACGAGCGGGGCCGCGAGCGCGCCCGCTATCTGATGCTGCGCCTGATCGAGCGGGCGCGCGAGAAGCGCGTGGCCGTGCCCGAGATGCGCAGCACGGACTACGTCAACACCATCGCCACCAAGGACGAGCCGTTCTTCCCCGGCAACGAGGAGATCGAGCGCAAGGTCCTCAACGCGACCCGCTGGAACGCGGCCGTGATGGTGTCGCGGGCGCAGCGTCCGGGGATCGGCGTAGGCGGTCACATCGCCACGTTCGCCTCCTCCGCCTCTCTGTACGACGTCGGCTTCAACCACTTCTTCCGCGGCAAGGACGAGGGCGACGGCGGCGACCAGATCTTCTTCCAGGGGCACGCGTCCCCCGGCATCTACGCCCGCGCGTTCCTGCTGGACCGGCTGAGCGAGCAGCAGCTCGACGCGTTCCGCCAGGAGAAGTCGAAGGCGCCGTACGGGCTCTCCTCCTACCCGCACCCGCGGCTGATGCCCGACTTCTGGGAGTTCCCGACCGTATCGATGGGCCTCGGCCCCCTCGGCGCGATCTACCAGGCCCGGATGAACCGCTACATGGAGGCGCGCGGCATCGCCGACACCTCCAAGTCGCATGTGTGGGCGTACCTCGGCGACGGCGAGATGGACGAGCCGGAGTCGCTCGGCCAGCTGTCCATCGCCGCGCGTGAGGGCCTGGACAACCTGACCTTCGTCGTCAACTGCAACCTCCAGCGCCTCGACGGCCCGGTGCGCGGCAACGGCAAGGTCATCCAGGAACTGGAGTCGCAGTTCCGCGGCGCCGGCTGGAACGTCATCAAGCTGGTCTGGGACCGGAGCTGGGACCCGCTGCTCGCGCAGGACCGCGACGGCGTGCTGGTCAACAAGCTGAACACGACCCCGGACGGCCAGTTCCAGACGTACGCCACCGAGACGGGCGCGTACATCCGCAACCACTTCTTCGGCGGCGACCACCGGCTGCGGGCCATGGTCGAGAACATGACCGACGACCAGATCCTGCACCTGGGACGCGGCGGTCACGACCACAAGAAGGTGTACGCGGCGTACGCGGCGGCCAAGGCGCACAAGGGCCAGCCGACCGTGATCCTGGCCCAGACCGTCAAGGGCTGGACGCTGGGCCCGAACTTCGAGGGCCGCAACGCGACCCACCAGATGAAGAAGCTGACGGTCGAGGACCTGAAGCGCTTCCGCGACCGGCTGCACATCCCGATCACGGACAAGCAGCTGGACGAGGGCTACCCGCCGTACTACCACCCGGGCCGCCAGTCCGAGGAGATCCAGTACATGCACGACCGGCGCAACGCGCTGGGCGGGTACGTACCGACCCGTGTCGTGCGGGCGAAGCCGCTGCCGCTGCCGGCCGAGAAGACGTACGCGGCCGCGAAGAAGGGGTCCGGCCAGCAGTCGATCGCCACGACCATGGCGTTCGTGCGTGTGCTGAAGGACCTCATGCGGGACAAGGAAATCGGCAAGCGCTTCGTGCTGATCGCGCCCGACGAGTACCGCACCTTCGGTATGGACGCCTTCTTCCCGAGCGCGAAGATCTACAACCCGCTCGGCCAGCAGTACGAGGCGGTCGACCGCGAGCTGCTGCTCGCGTACAAGGAGTCGCCGACCGGCCAGATGCTGCACGACGGCATCTCCGAGGCGGGCTGCACGGCCTCGCTGATCGCCGCGGGTTCGGCGTACGCGACGCACGGCGAGCCGCTGATCCCGGTCTACGTCTTCTACTCGATGTTCGGCTTCCAGCGGACCGGCGACCAGTTCTGGCAGATGGCCGACCAGCTCGCGCGCGGCTTCGTGCTGGGCGCGACCGCCGGCCGTACGACGCTGACCGGTGAGGGTCTCCAGCACGCGGACGGCCACTCTCAGCTGCTCGCGTCGACGAACCCGGGCTGCGTGTCGTACGACCCGGCGTTCGGGTACGAGATCGCGCACATCGTGCAGGACGGCCTCAAGCGGATGTACGGCGAGAACGCCGAGGACGTCTTCTACTACCTGACCGTCTACAACGAGCCGATCCAGCACCCGGCGGAGCCCGAGAACGTGGACGCCGAAGGCATCCTCAAGGGCATCTACCGCTTCAAGGAGGGCGAGAAGGGCGCGATTCCGGCCCAGATCATGGCCTCCGGTGTGGCGGTGCCGTGGGCGGTCGAGGCGCAGCGGATCCTCGCCGAGGAGTGGAACGTCAAGGCCGACGTCTGGTCCGCCACCTCCTGGAACGAGCTGCGGCGTGACGCCGTCGCGGTGGACGAGTACAACCTGCTGCACCCGGAGGAGGAGATGCGCGTCCCGTACGTCACGCAGAAGCTCTCCGGTGCGCAGGGACCGTTCGTGGCGGTGTCCGACTGGATGCGTTCGGTTCCGGACCAGATCTCACGCTGGGTGCCGGGCACGTACACCTCGCTCGGCGCGGACGGCTTCGGTTTCGCCGACACGCGTGGGGCGGCCCGCCGCTACTTCCACATCGACGCCGAGTCGATCGTCCTCGCGGTGCTCACCGAGCTCGCCAAGGAGGGCAGGATCGACCGCTCGGCGCTCAAGCAGGCGGTCGACCGCTACCAGCTGCTGGACGTGACGGCGGCGGACCCGGGCGCGGCCGGGGGCGACGCGTAAGCACGTCGCAGGCGCCGAAGGGCGGCGGGACCTCCTGGGGTCTCGCCGCC
>NZ_JBSGYQ010000033.1:0-86234 GCF_053610585.1 Streptomyces sp. NPDC054887
GGCCCGCATGCGCGAGCCCGCCGGGGTGTCACTCGATGACGAGCTCGACCTCGATGTTGCCGCTGGTGGCCTTGGAGTACGGGCAGTAGGCGTGGGTCGCCTCGACGAGCTCGCGGCCCTTCTCGCCCGCCAGGGCGTCCGGCAGCTCCACGCGCATCACGACCGCGAGCCCGAAGCCCGTGTCGTCCTTGCCTATGGAGACCTCGGCGGTCACCGACACGTCCTTGGTGTCCACCTTCATCTGACGGGCGACGGCACCCATGGCGCTGGCGAAGCAGGCGGCGTACCCGGCGGCGAAGAGCTGCTCGGGGTTGGTGCCCTGACCGTTGCCGCCGAGTGCCGGGGGCATGGCGAGGGCGAGGTCGATCTGGCCGTCGGAGCTGACGGTGCGGCCCTCGCGGCCGTTGGCGGTGGCGACAGCGGTGTACAGCGCGTTCATGGGGTGTCCTCGTTTCGTCGTCCGTCGTCCGGAGGTTGAATAGTTGCACACGCTTTAGTTGTGCACAACTAAAGCGGCCCGAGAGGTTACGCTGGACCCATGACGCCCCCGCCGACCACCGACCCGACGCTCCCCGCCGTGTCCGACGCCGAGCTGCTCCGTCTCGATCACCAGGTCTGCTTCTCGCTGCACGCGGCCTCGCGCGCCTTCGGCGGCGTCTACCGCGAGGCGCTCAGGGACCTCGGCCTCACGTACCCCCAGTACCTGGCCATGCTGGTGCTGTGGGAGCACGGCCCGCAGCCCGTCAAGGCCATCGGCGAGCAGCTGCGCCTCGACTCCGGCACCCTCTCACCGCTGCTCAAGCGGCTGGAGGCGGCCGGCCTGGTGCGCCGCGAGCGCAGCGCCGAGGACGAACGCTCGGTCACCGTCCGGCTGACGGAAGCGGGCGAGGAGATGCGCGAGCGGGCGCTGCCCGTGCCGCGCCGGATCCTCGCGGCGACGGGCCTTTCGGTCGAGGAGGTCCTCGGTCTCCAGAGGCTGCTGGGCCGCCTGACCGGCGCCCTCGACGAGGCCCATGGATAGGCCGGGCGGCGAGGCCCCGACACGGGTGGCGCTGTGGCGCCGGCGCCCCGCCCGGCCCGGCGGCCCTCAGGCCGGCTGCAGAAGGTCCCAGCGGTTGCCGTACAGGTCCTCGAAGACGGCGACCGTGCCGTACGGCTCGTGGCGCGGCTCCTCCAGGAAGCGGACGTCCGCCGCCGCCATCCTGGCGTGGTCGCGGGCGAAGTCCTCGGTGTGCAGGAAGAAGCCGACCCGGCCGCCCGTCTGACCGCCCACCCGCGCGAGCTGCTCGTCGTCCTTGGCACGGGCCAGGAGCAGCCCCGTACCGCCGTCCGGACCCGGCGGGCGGACGACCACCCAGCGCGAGCCGTCGCCCCGGTCCGAGTCCTCGACCAGCTCGAAGCCGAGCGCCCCGGTGTAGAAGGCGACGGCTTCGTCGTAGTCGCGGACGACGAGGGTGACGAGAGCGATGTGCGGCATGGGCTCCTTCCTACCCCACGCCGCCCGTCCCGGCGCACAATGCCCCCATGGAACCGCACCGCCTCGTCGACCGCGCCCGCCGCCTCGCCGTCCCCGGGCGCCGCCGCGTCCTCGGGATCGCGGGGCCGCCGGGCGCGGGCAAGTCCACCCTCGCCGCGCACCTCGTCGACCGGCTCGGCGGACTGGCCGTACTCGTCCCCATGGACGGGTTCCATCTCGCCGGAGCCGAACTGGAGCGCCTGGGGCGTACGGGCAGGAAGGGCGCCCCGGACACCTTCGACGCCGCCGGATACGCCGCCCTGCTCTCACGGCTGCGTGGCCCCGGGACGCCGGACACCGTCGTCTACGCGCCCGCGTTCGACCGGGCGGTGGAGGAGCCGGTGGCCGGCAGCATCGCCGTACCCGGTCCGTCGGACGTCCCCCTCGTCGTCACCGAGGGCAACTACCTGCTGCTCGACGAGGGGCCCTGGGCCGGCGTGCGGGACCTGCTGGACGAGGTGTGGTTCCTGGAGCTCGACCGGGACGAGCGGGTACGCCGTCTCGTCGACCGGCACGAGCGGTTCGGCAAGCCCCGCGCCGCCGCCGAGCGCTTCGTCCACGCGTCGGACGAGTCCAACGCACGCCTGGTCGCCGCCGGCCGCCACCGCGCCGACCTGGTCGTCACGCTCGCCCAGGACTCCGCGCCGCGGTCCGCGCAGGGTCCCGCAGCGGATCGCACCGCGCGGTCCGTGCCGGACACCGCGCCGGATCCGGCTTCCGGTTCCGCCGCGAATCCGGCTCGCGAGGACACCGGCCGCCGGGCAGGATGAGGCCATGTCCTCCGCCCCTCAGCCCGCCGCGCCCGCCCCTGTGCCGCCCGCCGGTCCGTCGGCCGCCTCCGCCTCCCCGCCGGCGCCCTTCACCGCCGGCGACTACCGGGCCCGGATGGACCGCGCGGCCAGGGCGGCCGCCGACGCCGGCCTGGACGGCGTACTCGTCGCCCCGGGCCCCGATCTGGTCCACCTCACCGGCTACCGGCCCCCGGCCGTCACCGAACGGCTGACGCTGCTCGTCCTGTCCGTCGAGCAGGAGCCCGTCCTCGTCGTGCCGACCCTGGAGGCGGCCGACGCCGAGCACGCGACCGGAGCCGCCGCGCTGACCCTGCGCGACTGGACGGACGGCAGGGACCCGTACGCCGTCGCCGCGCCGCTCCTCGACGTCGACGGCCGCTTCGCGGTCAGCGACAACACCTGGGCGATGCATCTGCTCGGTCTCCAGAAGGCGCTGCCGAGCACCTCGTACGTGCCGCTGTCCTCGGCCCTGCCCATGCTGCGGGCCGTGAAGGACGCGGCCGAGCTGGCGCGCCTCGAGGCGGCGGGCGCGGCGGCGGACGCGACGTACGAGGAGATCCTGCGGATCCGCTTCTCCGGGCGGCGCGAGACCGAGGTGGCCGCCGAACTGTCCCACCTGCTCACCCAGTTCGGCCACGAGCAGGTGGACTTCACCGTCGTCAGCAGCGGCCCCAACGGCGCCGACCCGCACCACGAGGCGGGCGAGCGCGTCATCGAGCACGGAGACATGGTCGTACTCGACTTCGGCGGCCTCAAGCACGGCTACGGCTCCGACACCTCCCGTACGGTCCACGTCGGCGGGCCTTCCCCCGAGGAACAGCGCGTCCACGACGCCGTACGGGAGGCGCAGCAGGCGGCGTTCGAAGCGGTGCGGCCCGGGATCGCCTGCCAGGAGGTGGACCGGGTGGCCCGCGCGGTGATCACCGAGGCCGGGTACGGCGAGCGGTTCATCCACCGCACCGGACACGGCATCGGCGTGACCACGCACGAGCCGCCGTACATGATCGAGGGCGAACGGCAGCCGCTCGTCCTCGGGATGTGCTTCTCCATCGAGCCCGGCATCTACCTGCCGGGGCGCTTCGGCGTGCGCATCGAGGACATCGTGACCGTCACGGAGGACGGCGGCCGCCGCCTCAACACCACCGCCCGCGAGATGGCCGTCGTCGACTGACCACCGCGCCCGCGCCGCCGTACGCGGCCGGGGCGCGGGCGCGTGCCGCCGCGCGCTTACGGAGCCGGCGGTGGCGGCCGCCGGCCGGTGGGCGCGCGGTCAGCCGGCGGGGCCGAGCACGACGCCGGACTCCGGCGGCAGGCGCAGGAGCCCGTCGGTGCCCGGTGCGTCGACCGGCTCCCAGGCGGCGAGGACCCGGCTGAGGCCGTTGCGGCCGAGGCCGATCGCGACGGGCTCCTTCGACAGGTTCACCGCGACGCGGATGTCGCCCCGCCGGTACGCCAGCCAGCGCGCGTCCTCGTCGTACGCGACCTTGACCGCCGCCAGGTCCGGGTCGGCGAGGTCGGGCCGCTCACGCCGCAGGGCGATCAGCTCCCGGTAGAAGGCCAGCACGCGTGCGTGCGGTTCGCCGGCGGGCTCCGACCAGTCCAGGCAGGACCGCTCCCGGGTGCGCGGATCCTGCGGGTCCGGGATGTCGTCCGCCGCCCACCCGTGTGCGGCGAACTCCCGTCGCCTGCCCTCGCGCACGGCCTGGGCGAGCTCGGGGTCGGTGTGGTCGGTGAAGAACTGCCAGGGGGTGCGGGCCGCCCACTCCTCGCCCATGAAGAGCATGGGAACGTACGGGCCGGTGAGGACCAGCGTGGCGGCGCAGGCCAGCAGGCCGGGGGAGAGGGTGGCCGAAAGCCGGTCCCCGAGCGCCCTGTTGCCGACCTGGTCGTGCGTCTGGGAGTAACCGAGGAAGCGGTGCGCGGCTGTTCGCGTGCGGTCGACGGAACGGCCGTGCACGCGTCCCCGGAACGTCGAGTACGTACCGTCGTGGAAGAACACCTGCGTCAGCGTCTTGGCGAGCGCGCCCAGGGGCGCGCGGGCGAAGTCGGCGTAATAGCCCTGGGACTCGCCGGTGAGAGCGGTGTGCAGGGCGTGGTGGAAGTCGTCGTTCCACTGCGCGTGCAGACCGAGGCCCCCCGACTCGCGCGAGGCCGTCGTACGGGGGTCCCCCTGGTCGGACTCGGCGATCAGGAAGAGCGCCCTGCCCACTTCGCCGGAGAGCGCGTCGACGGCCGCGGACAGTTCCTCCAGGAAGGTCAGCGCGCGGGTGTCGGCCAGCGCGTGCACGGCGTCGAGCCGCAGGCCGTCGAGGCGGTAGTCGCGCAGCCAGGACAGGGCGCTGCCGAGCAGGTAGGCACGCACCTCGTCGGACCCGGGGGCGTCGAGGTTGACGGCCGACCCCCAGGGCGTGTGGTGCGTGTCCGTGAAGTACGGGCCGAAGAGGGGCAGGTAGTTGCCGGAGGGACCGAGGTGGTTGTGGACGACGTCGAGCACGACCCCCAGACCCAGGGCGTGCGCCGCGTCGACGAAACGCTTGAACCCGGCCGGGCCACCGTACGGTTCGTGCACCGCCCACAGCGACACGCCCTCGTAGCCCCACCCGTGCGTTCCCGGGAACGGGCAGACGGGCATCACCTCGACATGGGTGACGCCGAGATCGGCCAGATGGCCGAGCCGGCCGGCGGCGGCGTCGAAGGTGCCCTCCGGGGTGTACGTACCGACGTGCAGCTCGTACAGGACCGCCTTCGACAGCGGAGCGCCGCCCCGCCAAGGCGTCCGCCACTCATGGGCGTTGTGGTCCACGACGGCGCTGAGGCCGTCGGGGCCGTCCGGCTGGCGGCGCGAGCGCGGGTCGGGCAGGACGGGCCCGCCGTCCAGCGAGAAGCCGTACCGGGTGCCGTCACCCGCCTCGGCCTCGGCCGTCCACCACCCGTCCCGCGCCGGATCACGCTCCATGGCGTACGCTGCGCCGGCCAGCCGGAGTTCTGCCTGCCCGGCCTTCGGCGCCCACACCTCGAACAGCACTGGCGGCCCCTCTCGTCGACGATGCCGCCACCCATGGTGCGTCAGACGGGCATGATCCGCCGGTAAATCGTCAGCTCCACGTCATATTGACCGCGCGCTCGAAATTGACGTACCCGGCGCGCTCGAAGGACTTGGCCATCGGAACGTTGGCGAGGTCCGTCGCCGCGCGGATGCGGGGCACCTCCTGTGCGGCGAGCACCCGGGTGCCCTCGGCGAGGATGTCGTCGATGTAGCCGTGACCGCGGCGCTCGGGCACCACGCCGATGTACGCGATGGTGTGGTGGTAGTTGTTGCGCGCGGGAATGACGAAACCGACCGGCTGCCCACCGTCCGGCAGTTCCGCGACGCGCCACCACGCGCGCGGCGAGGAGTAGGCCGCGAACTCCTCCCTGAACTGGAGCTCGGCGGCCTCGCGCGCGCTCAGACCCGTCGCCAGTTCGGCTCGGCTGTGCGCGTCGAGCGTGCCCTCCAGGACCAGCGTCATCAGCGCGACGAGCTCCTCCTCGCTGTGCGGCGGACGGAACGCCAGCCGTCCCGTGGGCTCCGGCACCGGCGTGCCCGGGCGCCATTCGAGACGCAGGCGCTCGACGAGCAGCCGCGCACCGGTCCGCTCCAGCACCCGCATCCGGGCCTCGACCACGTCACGCGCCGCCGCGTCGTCACGCCAGTCGGGCGGGATGAAACGGCCGTACTCGGGACGGGGCGAGCCGGTCGGCAGGACGGCGGCCGAAGCCGTCTCCAGGAGGCGCAGGCCGATCTCGCCGCGCTCCGGTTCCGGGAGCGTGTCGTCGAGGTCGAAGAAGTCGAGCGCCTGCGGCGGCTCACCGGCCCTGGAGGTCCACCAGGAGAGGCGGGCCAGCACGCGGTCCCCGCGCAGCGCCACCCACATCCACTCGGGACGGCGGCGGCCGGTGGCGAGGTCGTCCGCGAGCTCGTGGTCGAGGACGTACGGGAGCCGGCAGAAGAGGTCGAGCTCCTGCGGCCCCGCGAGCGGCCGTACGGTCGGTTCGTGGTCCTGCGGTATGCCGGTCAAGCCGTCCCCCTGTGACGTGAGTGTCCGCAGACAGTAACAATGACGATCCGGAGTCGGCAGGCGATCGGTCTGCGCAGGTCAGGTCGTACGGGATGGACCGTTCTTCTGGACACTCGCGCCCGGTCGGACCGACAATCGGCCTGTGACGTCGTCCTTCGAGTTCCACACGTATCCCGCGCGGCTGTCCGACGCCGAGCGGGACCGGGTGCTCGGGGTGCTCCGGGAGGGCGCGGCCCAGGGGAAGCTGTCGCACGACACCTTCGTACGCCGCATGGAACTCGCCCTCGTCGCCCGCCGGTCCGACGAACTGGCCGTGCTCACCTCCGACCTGGAGACCGAGGGCCGCTGGACGCGGGGGCTGTTCGGCGCGGTGCGGCGGGCGTCGGCGTTCTCCGTACGGCTGCGCGGGGCGTGGCAGGCGGAGCGGCTGCCGAAGCTGCTGTTCCCCGAGCCGGGGCCGTACCCGCTGAGGATCGGGCGCGATCCGGCGAACGGACTGCGGCTCAGCCACGAGACGGTGTCGCGCGTGCACGCCGAGCTGTCCGCGCGGGGCGGCGGGTGGATGCTGCGCGACCTCGGTTCGACCAACGGCACGTCCGTGAACGGGCGCAGGGTCACGGGGGCCGTCATGGTGCGCGACGGCGACCAGGTGAGCTTCGGACGGATGAGCTTCCGGCTCTCCGCGCGCTGACCCTTCGGGTATTCGGGCGACGACCCGGCCGACCGGGCTGAGGCTGCCCGCACGGGGGGCGGTGCGGTTGGCCGCGGCAGAGTCCGGCCACCGTGCCCCCGTCCTCGGCGGTCGGGGGCACGGCGCCGTGCACGGACCGTTCACCCGTACGTCCGGCCCGGCCGTACGACGCGCGGTGCTACGTCCCTTCCGGCGCGCGCGTGAGCAGGGACACCGGGCGCTGCGCGAACAGGTCGGCCACGCGGATCGTTCCCGTGAACGTGCGGTCCGGGGACAGGGCGTCCGTCCAGCGGCCCGCCGGGAGCGCCAGCTCCGTGTCGTGCCAGCCGCCCGCGTCCGCGAGGCGCAGGGACAGGCGCGTGACGGCCGTGACGGTCCGGCCGGAACGGCAGAACGCCACACAGTGGTCCGCCGCCGGACCCGCCGGGGTGAGCGGCGTGTACGTGCCCGACTCGCCGAACACCTCCGGCAGCGCCCGACGCAGGCCGAGCGCCGCGACCGTGACGGCGTACTTCTCCGCCGACAGGCTCTCGTCGTCGGCGGCCGGCGGCGTGAAGTCCACGGGACGCCGGTTGTCCGGATCGACCAGGGCGCGGAACTCCCGCTCCGTGCCCTGGTAGAGGTCCGGCACCCCCGGCATCGTCAGGTGCAGCAGCGCCGCCCCGAGCACATTGGCCCGTACGTACGGAGCGAGGTCCCGTGCGAACTTCGCCACCGTCTCGAACGGCGGCCCGGCCGGTCCCGCCGCCACGAAGTCGGCCACCGCCTGTTCGTACACCTCGTCCTGCTCGGTCCAGCTGGTGTGCAGACCGGCCTCCCGCACGGACTTCAGCAGCGCGGCCGTCAGCCGCTCCCCGTCCGGCTCCCCGAACCCGAACGCCGTCTGCCAGGCGGTCCACGCCAGGTGGGCGTCGGGCCCGGGGACGGTGGTGAGCCCCGCGAGCAGCCGGGCCCACCGCCCGGGGCACTCGGACAGCACCGCGATCCGCGCCCGCACGTCCGCGCTGCGCTTGGTGTCGTGCGTGGACAGCACGGTCCCGGTGGCCGGCCAGTCGCGTGCCAGCCGCTCGCAGAAGGCGTGGAAGTCCGCCGGGCTCACCCCGGGCGTCCCGGGGTCGCCGCCCACCTCGTTCGCCGACACCAGCGGCGTGTACCGGTAGAAGGCCGTGTCCTCCACCGACTTGGCCCGCAGCGCCGACGCCGTCTGCGCGAACCGGGCGCAGAACGCCGCCCGGTCCGGCCCGTCGCCCAGCCTCCCCAGGGCCAGATCGCGCACCAGGTCGACGACCGCGGCCTCCTCCGGCACCGCGAAGCCGGCCTTCACCTGGCGTGCCGCCTCCACCGGAACGGCCGCCCCGGCGCTCTCGGGACAGGGCCCGCCCGCCTTCACGTACGGGCGGTACACGGGAACGCGCACCAGCAGTTCCCGCACGGCCTCGCCCAGCGCCCAGGGCGCGTAGTCGCGCAGCGCGGGATCGCCCGCGCAGATGCGCTGGGCCGTACGGACGAGGTAGCGGGTCTCCGCCGCCAGCTCATGGGTGAGCACCTTGTACGCCGATCGTCGTACCGTCGCTTCCCAGTAGCCGCCGCGGTCTCCGGCCGGACCCGCGAAGTCGCGGTAGTGAGCTGTCAGTTCCCCGGTGCCCGCCGGATCGGTGAACAGCCCGTCGACGCGGTACAGCGCGTCGTAGCCCGTCGTTCCCGCGACCGGCCATTCGGCGGGCAGCCGTTCGGGACCGGTCAGGATCTTCTCCACGACCGTCCAGCGGCCCTCCACCGCCTCGCCCAGGCGGCGCAGATACGCCTCCGGATCGGCGAGACCGTCCGGATGGTCGATCCGCAGCCCGTCCACCACCCCGTCCCGCACGAGCTCCAGGATCTTCGCGTGCGAGGCGGCGAAGACCTCGGGGTCCTCCACCCGGACCCCGATGAGTTCCGAGATGGTGAAGAAGCGCCGGTAGTTCAGCTCGGTGCGGGCCAGCCGCCACCAGGCGAGCCGGTACCACTGGGCGTCCAGCAGCTCGGGCATCGGCAGGTGCGCCGTTCCCTCGCGCAGCGGGAACGTGTGGTCGTAGTAGCGCAGCGTCTCGCCGTCGACCGTCAGGTCGTCGAGCTCGTCGCCGATCCGGTGGGCCAGGACGGGCAGCAGCACCTTGCCGTCGCCGCCCTCCCAGTCGATGTCGAACCACCGGGCGTACGGCGAACCCGGCCCCTCCCTCAGCACCTCCCACAGGGGGCGGTTCAGGCTCTCGGGCGCCGGTACGGCCATGTGGTTGGGGACGATGTCGAGGATCAGGCCGAGGCCGTGCGCGCGGGCCGTACGGGACAGCGCGCGCAGTCCCTCCTCGCCGCCGAGTTCGGCCCGCACGCGCGCGTGGTCGACGACGTCGTACCCGTGCTGGGAGCCCGGCACGGCTTCCAGCACGGGCGACAGGTGCAGGTGCGAGACCCCGAGTGCGGCCAGATGGGGCACCGCCTCCTCGGCGGCCGAGAAGGGGAAGTCGGAACGGAGCTGCAGACGATAGGTGGCGGTGGGCGTCATGCGAACGTACGTACCCGCATTGGGGGCTTTCGTGTCATCCGCCCATGCGTCCGTGTGATGACCCGCCTTTTCGTTCACATGACGGCAGGCCCTGCGCGCACATGACGGCAGGCCCCTGCGCGCCCCTGTCGCGAGGTCGAAACCACCCGAACGGACGAGCCCGCCCGGCGCCGGCGTACGCGCCGCGACAGTGCTCCGGAGAGTCCTGCCCGGCGCGTCGCAGGCCGGCGTCACGGCCTGTGCGGCCGCCTCGCCGGGCGGCGGGGCGGCCCGCGGCGGCCACGCTGTGCGCCGCACGCGCGTGGGCCGCCCGCCCCGCCGCCCCGGCCCCTAGGCCGGCCGCTGCAACACCACCAGACTGCGCCCGATCAGCGTGACGTGCTCACCCGCTCCCACCTTGGGACCGCTCCCCGGCGGCACCCCTTCGGGCCGCGCCGTGTCGACCACCACCTGCCACTGCTTCCCGTGGTTGACCGGAATGGTGAAGTCGAGCTCCTGGGCGCTCGCGTTGAACATCAGCAGGAAGGAGTCGTCCGAGATCCGCTCGCCGCGCGGCCCCGGCTCCGAGATGGCGTGCCCGTTCAGGAAGACCGTCAGCGCCTTCGCGTGCGCGGCCTGCCAGTCCCGCTGGGCCATCTCCTTGCCGTCCGGAGTGAACCACGCGATGTCCGACAGGTCGTCGTGCGTGCCCTCCACCGGACGCCCGTGGAAGAAGCGCCTGCGCCGGAAGACCGGATGGTCCCGCCGCAGCCACACCATCGCGCGTGTGAACGCGTGGAGCGAGCCCTCCTCGTCGTCCTTGTCCGGCCAGTGCACCCACGACAGCTCGTTGTCCTGGCAGTACGCGTTGTTGTTGCCGTGCTGCGTACGGGCGAACTCGTCGCCGTGCGACAGCATCGGTACGCCCTGCGACAGCATCAGCGTCGCGATGAAGTTGCGCATCTGGCGGGCCCGCAGCTCCAGGATCGCGGGATCGTCCGTATCGCCCTCCGCCCCGCAGTTCCACGACCGGTTGTGGCTCTCGCCGTCCCGGTTGCCCTCGCCGTTGGCCTCGTTGTGCTTGTCGTTGTACGAGACCAGGTCGGCCAGGGTGAAGCCGTCGTGGCAGGTGGTGAAGTTGATCGACGCGAGCGGCCGGCGGCCGTCGTCCTGGTACAGGTCGGACGACCCGGTCAGCCGCCCCGCGAACTCGGCGAGCGTCCGGGGCTCGCCCCGCCACAGGTCGCGCACGGTGTCCCGGTACTTGCCGTTCCACTCGGTCCACAGCGGCGGGAAGTTCCCCACCTGGTAACCGCCCTCGCCCACGTCCCACGGCTCGGCGATCAGCTTCACCTGGCTGACCACCGGGTCCTGCTGCACCAGGTCGAAGAAGGACGAGAGCCGGTCCACCTCGTGGAACTGCCTGGCCAGGGTCGCCGCCAGGTCGAAGCGGAAGCCGTCGACGTGCATCTCCGTCACCCAGTACCGCAGCGAGTCCATGATCAGCTGGAGGACGTGCGGCGAGCGCATGAGCAGGGAGTTCCCGGTCCCCGTGGTGTCCATGTAGTACCGGGGATCGTCGGCGAGACGGTAGTACGAGGCGTTGTCCAGGCCGCGGAAGGAGAGCGTGGGGCCCAGATGGTTGCCCTCCGCCGTGTGGTTGTAGACGACGTCGAGGATGACCTCGATGCCCGCCCGGTGCAGCGCCCGTACGGCCGACTTGAACTCCAGCACCTGCTGGCCCCGGTCGCCCCAGGAGGCGTACGCGTTGTGCGGGGCGAAGAACCCGATGGTGTTGTAGCCCCAGTAGTTGCTCAGCCCGGCGTCATCCAGCCGGTGGTCGTTGACGAACTGGTGCACCGGCATCAACTCGAGCGCCGTCACCCCCAGTTCCGTCAGGTGCGAGATGATGGCGGGATGCGCCAGCGCCGCGTACGTGCCCCGGAGCTCGTCGGGGAGGTCCGGGTGCATCATCGTGAGGCCCTTCACATGGGCCTCGTAGAGGATCGTGCGGTGGTAGTCCGTGCGCGGCGGACGGTCGTCACCCCAGTCGAAGTACGGGTTGACCACCACCGACGCCATGGTGTGCGGAGCGGAGTCCAGGTCGTTGCGCGAGTCCGGCTTGCCGAAGTGGTAGCCGTACACCGACTCGCCCCAGTCGATCTTGCCGCTGATCGCCCGTGCGTACGGGTCGAGCAGCAGCTTCGCGGAATTGCACCGCTTGCCCTCCTGCGGGGCGTACGGGCCGTGGACCCGGTAGCCGTAGCGCTGCCCCGGCATGATGCCGGGCAGGAAGGCGTGACGTACGAACGCGTCGGACTCGCGCAGTTCCACCGCCGTCTCCGAACCGTCGTCGTGCAACAGGCACAACTCGATCCGGTCGGCGGCCTCCGAATAGACAGCGAAATTGGTTCCGGCGCCGTCGTACGTGGCGCCGAGTGGGTAAGCCTCTCCCGGCCAGACCTGCATGCGATCGACTCTTCCACTTCTGATCCGGGTGCTGCGGGGCACTTCGCACAGATCTTCCCCGAAAGTGGGGCAACCTCCTAGGACTTCGGGCCGTCCTACCGGGTGACCACGCATACCCGGTATGCCAGTTGCCGTCGCGCGTGACGCGCGGGGCGACGGGGGGCTCCGGGCGAGTAGGGGGGCATCAGTGCACAGGACAGTGCGCCGGCATCTGGGGAAGATGCTGGCGGGGACCGCGATAGCGGTGACCGGGACAGCGGTGATGATCGGCGTGACCCTGCCGGGAGCGGCGGGCGCCGCCGACGACACGCGGGGCGGGCGGACCGGGGCCGCCGCCGTCACCGGGACGGCCCAGGGCGGGCCCGGCGCCCGGGGGGAGCGGGACGGTGGGACCGCGGCGGCGGGGCAGGCGCCCGCGCCGGGCGTCGTGGAGGGCGCCCCGGCCGAGGGCGAGCAGGGCATCGGACGGGACCCCCTGACGGACGCCGAGCTGAAGCGGGTGGAGCGGCTGGCGCTGACGCCGTCGCAGTTCGCCGCCGGCAGGGACGTCGACGGGGACCGGGGGCCGCAGCACCTGGCGACCAACCTCGGCGAGACGCCGCCGTCCGAGGTGGACGACGCGGCGCCGCCGCGCCGCGCCGAGGTCTCGTTCTACGACTACGGGCGCGACGAACTGGTGACGAAGACGGTCAACCTCGCCACCGGCAAGGTCGAGCGGACCGGCGTGCTCAAGGGCGTGCAGCCGTCGCCGACCCGCGCGGAGAACCGCGAGGCCACGGAGTTGATCCTGGCGAGCCCGCTCGGCGCGGGCCTGAAGCAGGACTACCAGGACGCCATGGGCAAGCCGCTGACCTCGGCCGACCAGCTCTGGGTGAACGGCGGCATCTACCGGGCGGACCGGGAGGAGAACGTGCCGGCGGCGCTCGCGAAGTGCGGAGCGCACCGCTGCGTCCGCGTCACGTCCAAGGTCGTGAACGGACCCTGGATCGACACCCGCGATCTCGTCGTCGACCTGAGCGCGAGGACCGTCGGCCGTATCGGCTGACCCTTTCGACCCGCTCGACCGGCTCATCCTCTTCAGTCCCTTCCCGCACTTCCGTACGAGGGAGTTCATCCTCATGCACGTCAACAGAGCTTCTGGTGCCCGCAAGCGGGCCGCGGCAACCCTCGCGGCCACCGCCCTGCTCGGCGGCCTCGCCGCCGCGGGCGGCTCCGCGGCCTCCGCGACGCACCGGACAGCACCCGCGGCGGCCCCTGCGGCCCCCGCGCCGGCCCCGGCCGACTGCAGCGCGGCGTACCGCATCGAGCAGAAGCTCGACGGCGGCACGACCTGGCGCATGTGCTGGAACTACGACAGCGACGCCGGCCTGGTCCTGGAGAAAGTGACGTACCAGCCCAAGGGCGAACCCAAACCGATCCGCGTCCTGACGAGCGGCAAGCTCGCACAGGTGCACGTGCCGTACGACAACGGCGAGGAGGAGTACGACGACCTCACGAGCTACGGCTTCGGAACGGGCCTCCAGGACCTGAAACCCGCCGAGTGCCCCGGCGGCACGATCCGCACGGTCCGGGTCGCCGACATGGGTGATGTCAAAGGCATATGCACGACCACCCGGGCGCGCGGGCACGCGTACCGCCTCGCGAGCGACGAGGGCACCAAGGTCTGGCAGGCGCAGGGCAAGGACCTGCTCGTCTACACCGTCAACAAGGTCTCCTGGTACGAGTACATCACCGAGTGGCGGTTCTCCTCCGACGGCACCGTCTCGGCCAACGTCGGCGCCACCGGCAGCCTCGCGCCCGACGACTACGACGCCACCGACGGCCGTGGCTGGCCGATAGGCAAGGGCGCGCGCGACTACGCCACCAGCCACAGCCACAACGTCTTCTGGCGGCTGAACTTTGGCCTCGACGGCAGCTCCAAGAACCGGGTCGAGCAGTTCGACTCGAAGGTCACCCCGCCGCGGGGCAACGCCAAACCCACCACCAAGACCACCCGCACCCCCGTCACCAAGGAACTCGCGGGCGACGCCAAGAGCATGCGGTGGTGGCGGATCGTCAGCGCCACCGGCAAGAACAAGGACGGCCACGCGCGCTCGTACGAGATCGTGCCCGGCAGCTCCAACAAGCACCCGGGGCGCAGCTTCACGCGGCACGACGTGTACTTCACGAACTACCGCAAGTGCGAGCAGTTCGCCAGCAACAACATCCGCGACTGCGGCAGCGCGACCGCGCCGGACAGCGTGGACGAGTGGGTGAACGGCGAGACCCTCAAGAACCCGATCACGTGGGTCAACATCGGGTTCCACCACATCGCCCGGGACGAGGACCAGCAGCCGATGCCGGTCCACTGGCAGGGATTCCAGCTCGCGCCCAGGGACGTAACCGCTATGAATCCGCTCACTCCCGCCGATCTCGCAGGACAGAACGGGCATTACGAATAAGGGAGTTGGGAAAGGAGCCTGTCGATCCGGCTGCACCGCCTCCCGCTCCCGGAGTACCCTTCCTTGATCGTTGGAGACGGGGCTTCCAGGAGCTGAAGGCGGTGCGTGGGTGAGCTCGGGAGGGCTGGAACTGCCCCCCGGTGACGCGGGTCACGAGGGGGGTTCCGCAGGCGTCCCGCCCGGAGCGGTGTCGGTCGCGCGTCCGATGGAGATCGGGGCGGAACTGGACTGGGGCGCGGACGCCTGGAGCGAGGTGCGCACACGTGCGCAACGGGCCGGCCGCGCCTACATCTGGCTGAACCTCGTGGAGCAGCGGCTGCGCGCCGTCGTGTCCGCCGTGCTCCGGCCCATCTACGAGCCGGTGCACGGCGAGGACGAGTGGGTGGTCGCCGCCGCTGGGCCCGCGGGCCAGGAGTGGGTGCAGCGCGCGGTCGCGGTGCGGGAGGTGTCGCGCCGCAAGGGCTATCTCCTCGACCCCGCCGACGACAACGTCATCAGCTTCCTCACGCTGCCCCAGCTGCGCGAACTCATGGTCCAGCACTGGCCGTGCTTCGAGCCGTACTTCGACGACCGGCGGGACGTCGAACTCGCCCTCGACGAGCTGGAGGTCACCCGTAACGTCGTCTCGCGCAACCGGGCGCTGTCCGAGGCCGTGCTCGCCCAGGCGGAACGGGCCTCGGCGCGCCTCCTGGAGATCCTGGGCAGCGGCGCCGGCGTGCAGTCCTCCGGCCGCCTGCGGGTGGACGCCGTCGAGGAGCTCGTCGGGGACCGGTACGCCGATGTGGTGAGCGTCCACCCGGACCGGGTGCGCCTTCAGCGCCAGCTGCCCGCCGAGGACCTGTTCGGCGGCGCGCGGCGGCTCGACGCGATCGGCATAGGGCTCAACCTCCTCGTGCAGAACTTCTCCGGCAGGCGCCTGGTCCGGCTGGCCGAGTCGGGCTGCCGCATACGCCTGCTCTTCCTCAACCCGGCGAGCAGCGCGGTGAAGCGGCGCGAGCGGGAACTGGGTCTGAAGAAGGGCGAACTGAGCCGGTCGGTGGAGATGAACATCCTCCACATGCGGCGGGTGCGCTCGAAGCTCCGGGATCCGGGGGCCTTCCAGATCCAGGTCTTCGACGAGACGCCGCGCTTCACCGCGTACCTCGTGGACGGGGACGGCTCGGACGGACTGGCCGTCGTCCAGACGTACCTGCGCAAGGCGCGGGGGATGGAGGCGCCGGTGCTGGTGCTGCGCGGCGGCGGGCGCGGGGTGGTCCGGCACGGGCAGGACGGCCGGGATGCCGAACACGGGCTTTTCGAGACGTACCGGGAGGAGTTCGAAGCCGTGTGGGCGGACTCCCGGCCCGTGTCCTGACGTCGGCCGGTGCACTGGAGCCGGCCCGTGTCCGGTACCGGGCGGACCGCCTGGCGGCCGGGCTCCGGGGGCGTTGTCAGTGGTGCGTGCGAGGGTGGTTCTCCACCGGGGAGCTTCCGGGGGAGCATCACGAAGGAGGTCCCACGATGGGATGGCACGGGGAACCGCTGGTCGGGTTCGACCTGGAGACGACCGGCACGGAGCCGCTGGAGGCCCGCATCGTCACGGCAGCGGTCGTCGGCGTGCGGGGCGGTGAGGTGACCGGGCGGCGCGACTGGCTGGCCGACCCGGGCATCCGCATCCCGGCGCAGGCGTCGGCGATCCACGGGATCAGCAGCGAGCGGGCCGGTGCGGAGGGCAGGCCCGCCCGCGAGGTGGCCGACCAGATCGCGGAGACCCTGACGGGGTACTGGGCACAGGGGGTGCCCGTCGTCGCCTACAACGCCGCGTTCGACCTGACGCTCCTCGCCGCCGAACTGCGCCGGTACGGGCTGCCGTCCCTGAGTGAGCGGCGCGGGGGCGCGGGCCTCGGGCCGGTCATCGACCCGTACACGATCGACCGGGCCGTCGACCGCTACCGGCGGGGCAAGCGGACGCTGGAGGCGGTCTGCGCGGAGTACGGCGTGGTCCTGGACGGCGCCCACGAGGCGTCGGCCGACGCCCTCGCGGCCGTCGGGGTGGCCCGTGCGATAGCCGAGCGCCACCCCTCCATCGCGGCGCTGACCCCGGCGGAACTGCACGACCGGCAGATCGAGTGGTACGCCGACTGGGCCGCCGGCTTCCAGGAGTTCCTCCGCAAGAAGGGCACCGCGGACGCCGTCATCGACCCCCGGTGGCCGCTGCGGGAACCGGCCCCCGTCGCGCTCTGACGCCCAGGGCCCCACACCCCGCACTCACCGCATCCCGCAGTCCCGGCGCGGGAAGTCCCGTCGCCGCTAGAACGGATGCCAGCGGACCTCGGGATCCCCGTCGCGCAGGGAGGCCACCCGCCTGCGGAACTCGGCCGCCGCCGCCGGGCTGGACGGGGCGTGCTGGGCCACCCAAGCGCAGCTGGCCGTCTCGCGGGCGCCGCGCAGCACGGCGCAGCCGGCCCATTCGCGTACGTCCCAGCCGTACGCCGAGGTGAACGCGTCGTACGCGTCGGGCGCCAGGCCGTACCGGTCGCGCGACAGCGCCATGACCACCAGGTCGTGCTCGCGGAAATCGGCGGCGAAGGTCTCCAGGTCCACCAGGACCGGCCCTTGCGGACCGACATGGACGTTGCGGGGCAGCGCGTCGCCGTGGACCGGCCCCGGCGGCAGGTGCGGCGTGAGCGCGGCCGACGCCGCCGCGAACCCGTCCCGCCGCTCGCGCAGGTACGCCGCGTCGGCCGGGTCGATCGCGTCCCCGGCGAGCCGCAGCCACCGTTCGACGCCGCCGAGCAGTTCCCGCCGGGGGAGGGGGAAGGAGGGCGCGGGCAGGGCGTGGACGAGCCGCAGCAGCTCCGCCAGGTCCCGGGGGCCCGCCGGCCGCACGGACTCGGGCAGCCGGTGCCACAGCGTCACCGGGTGGCCGTCCACCACGCGGGGCTCCGGCTCGGCGGCCCGTACCGCGGGAACGCCCGAGGAGTCGAGCCAGGCCGCCACAGCCAGTTCCCGCGTGGCCCGCGCCGCCAGCTCGGGGTCGCGGCGGCCGACCTTGACGACCAGGGAGCCGGCCGCGAACACCGCGTTCTCGCCCAGCGCCAGCAGTCGTGCGTCCCCGGGGGAGGCGGGGAGCCCGGCCGTGGCCAGGACCTCGCGTGCTCGTGTCTCGTCCATGACCACCGATTCTCGCATTCCCGCAGGTGGGGTTGACGAACCGATGACCCGTCAGCACGATGACGGGGGCCGCCGGGGCGGCCGGGGACCCGAACGGCCGAGCCGCCCGAAGGAGTCGAATCCGTGACAGGCACCACCGCGAAGGCACGGTCCGGCAGAGGTCCCGGCAGCCACGGGGAGTACGGCGCCTGGTTCCTGGTGCTGCCCGCCCTCATCCCGATCCTCGTGCTCAGCGTGGGCCCGCTGCTCTACGGCATCGCCCTCGCCTTCACCGACTCCCAGTCGGGCCGCACCACCCCCACCCAGTGGACCGGCCTGCTGAACTTCCGGGACCTGCTGCACGACACGTTGTTCTGGGACTCGTTCCGGATCGGCCTGCTGTGGGCGGTCGGCGTGACCGTGCCCCAGTTCCTGCTGGCGCTCGGCCTCGCCCTGCTGCTCAACCAGAACCTCCGCTTCCGCTGGCTGGCGAGGGCCCTGGCGATCATCCCCTGGGCGATCCCGGAGGTGGTCGTCGGCATCATGTGGCGCCTGGTCTACCACCCCGACGCGGGCATCCTGAACGAGGCCGTCCGCGACCTCGGGCTGGGCGACGGACGGGACTGGCTGACCGGCCTCGCCACCGCGCTGCCCGCCGTGATCATCGTCGGTGTCTGGGCCGGCATGCCGCAGACGACGGTCGCCCTGCTCGCGGGCCTCCAGAACACCCCGCACGAGCTGCACGAGGCCGCCGCCCTCGACGGCGCCGGGGCCTGGCGCCGCTTCCGCACCGTCACCTGGCCGGCCGTCAAACCGGTCGCCCTCGCCATCACCGCACTCAACTTCATCTGGAAGTCGGGTGATCGGGGCCCCAAAGTGGCCTGACCTGCGGTTCCCTTGATCCCGATAGGGGGAGTGGGAAACAAGTGGGAGATGATCTAGCTTTTCGGGGCCTTCGGCCCCTCCTGCAACAGGTCCCAACGCTGCTGCAACGTCTTCATGATGGCACGCTCCATCGGCACCGTCACGCTGCTGTAGACGCCCTCGACCCCTGGCACCTCGTGCCCCATCCGAGACTCCACCGCGAACTTGCTGTGCCCGTCCTCGTCCAGCCACGCCTTCGCCCCGTGCCGGATCAGGTACAGGCGCCGGCCCTTGAACGACGGCACCGCCGGGATCGCGGGCCGCGGCTTGCGCACCTTCGGGCCCTTGCGCTCCTTGATGCCGTCCGCGATCGGCCGCCAGTACTTGTAGTCGAAGTTCACCGCGCCCAGGCTGCCGCCCTGAATTGCCGGGAACACCCAGTCGCTGCTGTGTGAGTCGAGGAGCTTCTCGAGCGCCTCCGCCAGGAACGGCGGCACGACCAGCGTGCGGCTGCTGCCGTACTTCGGCGGGAAGAACTGGAGCTTGCTGTCGGCGTACTGAACTTGGCGCTCCACACGAATCGCCGGCATGAGCTCGTCGCCCTTGCCGTACCGCTCCATCTCCTCGTCGTACCGCTCAACCTCATCCGGATCCGGGCGCGGATCGGAGGCGGGCCAGTTCGGGTAGCAGTACTCCCGCGTCAGGCCGAACAACTCAGCCGGTCGCATGCCAGTGCAGGCCATGGTCCAGATGAACACGTAGCCCGCGAAGCCGAAGTACGTCTCAGCGTTGCGGGCCAGTTGCTCGACGACTTCAGGGAGCATGTCCTTCTTGCGCTCCTTGGCCTTCTTCTCGTGCTTGCCGCGGCGCCGGTTGCGCTCGACGGGCGACGAGACGATGAGCCGGGGAACCGCATCGTCGAGGACCATACCCAGGACCATCAGCACGTTCTTCGCACTGCTGGGCTTGAGCACGCTGTTCACGTGCTTCCGGAACGCCCGATAGGCAAGGACGTCGACGTCCGCGACCGCGGTGCGGCGCTTCTTGAAGTACGGACGGATGTGGTTCTCGATGCAGGACCGGTAGCCGCGCTCCGTCAGGTGGCCGTGGTCCATGCCCTCGAGCCAGTCGTCGAGCCAGTCGGTCATCAGCGTGGCGCCGTCGCGGTTCTTGACGTTCGTGCCGTGCCGGATCTCGTACAACTTGTCGAGGCCGTGCTGGAACGCCTTCTCCTCGTCGGTGAATCCACCCTTGGACTCGTACCGCTTACGCCCGTTCTCGAGGTACTCGCCGCTCCACCACTTCACGCGACAGGTGCCGCCGCGCCACTCGAGGTGTACGTGCTGGTGGATGCGCGCCATCGTGCTACCCCTTCAAGCCGGGAGATGCGGTGGACCGGCAGGTACCCCTACCGCCGGAACTCCGCATGTCCATGGTGTCAGTCGCCGCTGCCCATCGGGCAGTTGCGACATTCTCCACAGTTCCCTCCAAGGTTCTCGACCAGCTCCCGCATCAGGCCGGCATCGGCACTGTCGGGGGTCAGCTGGCCGGGAACCACACAGACGATCCCTTTGTCGGTCTTGGTGGCCTGACCGTTGAAGCCGGGCCCGTAGTCGACTATGAGCGCGTCTCGATACAGCATGGCTCCCCCTATGTCCGGGTGGTTGCGGGAGCCTCCAAGGACGTGATCCGACTGTGCCACGAGTTGTGGAAGTTGGAACCACTTGAGCCCAAAGTGATCAGACGAATCTTCTCAGTATCTGAAAAGTCTCAAAAGGTTGTACGTCAATCGGCGGAGTTTCTGGGTCAGATCAGGCCGCGACCCCGGAGATCTGCCACCACACGCTCGCTGAGAGCGCGGATCTCGTCGGAGGTCAGCCCCTTGGTGGTGGCGATGGCGGCGAGCTGTACGACGTCCCGCGCCTCCTCGTCAAGGACCTCGGGAGGGATGACCGAGATGTTGACGTCCGGGCGCGACTTGGCCTCTTCGATGGGGATCGGCTCGCCGCCTTCGAGGACCGCCAGGCAGCTGCCGGGCGCCCACTTCAGGAGAGCGTCGATCTTGACGTAGTTGGTGGGCCGGAGCGGCATGCCCTTTTCGACCCTCTGCCACGTGCCCTTGGACGTGCCGGCGTCCTTGGCGTTGCGGTCGTTGAGTGCGAGGCCTAGGGCGTGGCGGCGCTTCTGCGCGGCCCCGGCGAGGCGGTCAAGGTCACTGGGTGCCATGCCCCCATCTTGGCAGGACTCGGCGGGACCAACCAGGACTAGCCCCGGAATGGGCTTGAAGTTGTTCCTGCATCGCCCCAGGTCAGGGGCAGCTATGGCCAACGCTTGTCCATGCGTGGGCAACCCGTGGGCATGTATGGGTAGACAGCGTGGGCAACTAGGGCTAACTTCAAGGCATGCACCACACCTCAACCACCTTCGAGGTGGACGGGGCGGCGATACGCACGAAGCGCATGCAAGCGGGGCTCGAGGCTCAACAACTCGCCGACCAGATCGGCTGCACCGCCAGTTACCTGCGAAAGCTCGAAACCGGCACCCGCACCCGCATGAGACCGGGCAAGTACGTCCGCCTCCGAGCCGCTCTGAAGGCGACCGACGAAGACCTCCTCGCCCCCCAACGAGGACACAAAGAGAGGAAGTGAAGTGGCCAGCACCAGGTCCCCCAACCTGCCTGAGAAGCGGGACGACCCGAACGCGCCGAAGAAGCCGGACGACCCGAACGCGCCGTACTTCAACATCCGCGAGGCGGCCTACCTGCTCAAGTGCAGCGTCAAGACCGTGCGCCGGCGGATCAACGTGGACGGCTACCCCCACAGCCGCTTCTCGGAAGGCGGGCCGATCCGGATCAGCCGCGAGGACCTCGCCTACTACTACGAGGCCAACCGCGTCACCCCGGCGCCCATCCGCCGCAGCCGGCCGACCTCGCGCAAGCCGGTCGCCGCAGCCGCCTAGAGCGGCAAACGGCCCCGACCGCCGGTGGCTAGACCGGCAGCAGGGGCCTCGATCCACCTCTCACCACTCCGAAGAGACGAGGCAGACCGTGCCTACATCATCCACCACTCCTGTACCTGATCGGGTCGCTGACCTGATCGCCTCCCAGCTCCCGCCCCGCATCAAGGTGGCGGTCCGTGAGTCGGCGAAGGCCGCGACGGCGTTCAGCTGGTGCCGTTCCCCGCTGACCCGTGAGGCCCGCGAGCACGCCATCTCCGACGTGCACCGCCAGAACAAGATCCTCGCCGCGTACAACCCGGGCCTCATCGTCACCGCCGGAGGTGCCCGATGAGCGAGCACCTGACCGCCGAGCAAGAGGCCGAGATCCGTAACCGCGAAGGATCGGCGACCCCTGGCCCGTGGGGCGTCTACTTCGACGGTGTCGTCTATGACGTGGCGTCGCAGATCAAGCTGACGAGTACCGGGTTCCAGTGCCGGCGGGCGATTGCTCGCCTGGACGACGAGCCCATCGACAACGACCCGGCGCACCGCGACTGGACGGCAGAGCAGGACGCCGTGCAGGTCTACCACGACGCCACCTTCGTTGCCCGCTCCCGCAGCGACGTACCCGCTCTCCTCACGGAGGTGGACCGCCTCCGCGCCGAGCTGGCTGCGACCCGGCGAGCGAAGGCCGAGAACGACGAGCGGTTCCAGATCGCCGCGGCCGAACAGCGCGACCGGGCCGAGAAGGCCGAAGCCGCTCTCACTGCGAGCCCGCAGGAGGAGTACCCCGGCGAGCTCGCCCACCTTCGTGACCTGCTGCGCGCTGTCGGCCGTCTCGCCGACACCCAGCCGGAGGGCAACCCCCTGACGGAGCTGCTCATCGACCACTACTCCGACAGCCGCATCGCCGACGCCCAGCTCGCGAAGGGCGGCACGTCATGACCACTGCGACCCCGAACCCGGCCGGACATCGCGACATCGCCGACCTGGATGTGCCGGCGGAGGTTGTCGCCGCCCAGGTCGAGGCCCTCGTTGCCCGCCTCAGGTCGCAGCGTCTGGCTGTTGGCCGGGCCGCCGAGCTGCGCCACCAGGGCGACCCGTGCGACACCGCGTTCGCCCGCCTCGCTTGCGAGCACCCCGAGAAGTGCAGCACCGAAGCCGACTATCCCGGCTGGACCCCCGGAGGGACCCGATGACTGACCGCACCGAGTACATCGCTGGCCTGCGGCAGTTCGCTGACTGGCTGGAGCAGAACCCAGAGATTCCCGTCAGCCGCCAGCGCCTGCTGTTGGCGCTGCAGACCAACCCGGCGGTCGAGGCGTTCGCCGCCGAGCACGGCCTGACCGTCACGTTCGACGGCGAGGGCAACGCCTTCTGCAGTCTCCAGTTCGGTCTGATCCAGTACTACGCCTACGGCTACGCCGACTTCAAGCAGCACTGCGCCGACCTGGACGCGAAGCGGGCCCGCAAGTGGGCTGAGACGAACGGTCTGGCATTCGTCCCCGCCGACAGCAAGGCGGTGACGGCATGAGCGAGTACCCCGAGATCGCCGCACGCTTCAAGCGCGAGACGGCCGGCCACGAGATGACCGTCCTGCACGACGACGGCCTGTACCGGCACCTGCGGTTCGCCCCGAAGGACAGTTCCCTCTGCTGGTGGGACCTGATCACCTGGCCGTACAACTTGATCGTCAACGGTTCGCACGGCTCGTTCCACTTCTGCCGATTCGGCCCGGACACCCAGGACATGCTCGTCCTGTTCCGCGACAGTCGCGCCGGACGCTACATCAACCCGCAGTACTGGGAGGAGAAGCTCCGCGCCGGCAAGGCGAAGGGCTGGTCCGAGCCCAAGTTCCGCGCCTTCCTGGTTGAGGAGGCTGCCGCGCTGGAGGCCCGCTACCCGGGCACCGTGGAGGCGGTCGGCAAGCAGATCCTCAACTCGGACGAGCACAACACGGAGTACGAGGAGACCGCCCGCTGGGCCTGCGCCCAGTTCCGTCACGGCGACGTGACGCTTCGGTTCCCCGACGAGTGGGACCTGTCGTTCGAGGAGTTCGACTGGCAGTACCTGTGGCAGTGCCACGCGATCGTGCGCGGCATCCACATGTACGACTCGACGATCTGCGGCAGTCGCTGCCCCGAGCACCCCGAGCAGTACTGCCGCCGCTCGCCCGGCCACCAGCCGGGGATCTGCCGCGACGCCAAGCAGAAGGGCACGGAGAGCTGCACCTGGGACCCGGCCCGTAAGGCGGTGGCCGCATGATCACCAACGAAGAGCGGGCGGAGATCAAGGCCGCCGCCAAGTACGAGGCCAAGCTGAAGGCCGACCAGGAGGAAGGCCAGCGGCAGGCCGACGAGTGGAACCGGCTGCACCCGATCGGCACACCCGTCGTCGCGTACCCCGGTATTCGCCCCGAGGGCCGGTTCGCCGGGTGGGACTGCAAGCGACTGGAGACGGTCACCCGCACCCCCGCTTGGACGCTCGGCCACGGCAAGCCCGTCGTGAGCGTCGAGGGCTACCCCGGCGGGATCAGCCTCACCCACGTGGATGTCATCCCGGAGGCGGCGTCATGACCGCCCCGACGGTCGAGACGGTGATATCCCCGGTCCTCTCTCTTCCCGTCGTCTCAGGCCCGGCTGCCGCTCTGCTGCTGGCGGGCATGGATCTGGTCCCGCGCACCACCGTCCCGGCGTGGATCACCGACCCGGAGCTGAGGGCCGGCATCGTCGCCGCCCTCATGGACATCCCCGACGGGGGTGCCTGATGCACCGCTTCCTCGCCAAGTGCGCCGCCCTCATGGCCGCACTCACCGCCACCGGAATCGCCCTCATCGCAGCAGGGCGCCGGATCAACCACGGGGGGACCCGATGACGACCGCACCCAGCCCGCTGGAGGCCCACCTCCGCGCCGAACTCCGCGAGGCCAGGGAACAGCTCGCCGCCCTCAACGAGCGGTGCCTCGACCTCCAGGCTGCCAACGAGGCGGCGTACCAGGCGTCCTACAACCTCACCGGCGGACCCAGCTTCGACAAGGCCAAGCCGTTCGGTCAGCTCGCCGAGAACACCTTCGCCGACCCGGTCAAGCAGGCCGCGGCACGGCTCCTCCAGCGCACCGAATGGGAGACAACGGCATGAGCGTCGCCCAGGATCTCCGCACCCGCGCCAAGCACCGCGGCTTCACCCCGTGGCAGCTCGTCCAGAAGATCGGCCGCCTGGAACGCGAAGCCGACGACCGGACCTGCCAACTCGTCGCACTCACCACGGCCATCGGCGAATTCCAAGCCGAACGCAACCAACTCGAAGCCCAGCTCGACACCGCCGGCATCGAACTGTCCGGGGCCCGCGAAGACCTCGCCGCCGCCCACCGTGAGCTGACCGAGCTGCGGGCGTTCAAGGCCAACGTCACCGCCGTCGACTCGCCCACCGGTCACCGGGACATTGACCCCGACGACCAGCCCACCCACCCCGCCGGGATCAACGTCACGACGCTCCGCGAAGCGCTCGGGCCCGTCGTAGACCCCGGCCAGACCACCTGGGGCGCCCGCCGCGAGCGGAGCGACTGACCCCACCAGCGCGCCGGGCCGGAGGTGTCCCCGCCTTCCGCCCCGGCGACCAACCGGCCGTGAGCGCCACCCCCAGGCAGCTCCGGTCGCAGGGCCCGCCGCCCACCTCCCCCCGTCGCGGCGGCGGGCCCCCTCAACGACGTCACAAGGAGAAGCACATGAGCACCACTCCACTCACCATCACCCAGGAAACCGCCCGCCACGTCCTGTGGATGTTCGGCCACCCCGGCGGCCAGCAGCCCGGCCGGTTCACCCAGCACCTCGCCGCGGCCATCGAATGCGCCGACCGCAAGCACGCCGCGATCCTCGCCGAGGCGTTCCCCGACCTGGCCGGCGCGATCCTCCTCGCCAAGCACGCGGAGGACGGCATCCAGCAGCTGAAGGAGATGGTCGCCCCGCGGTGCACCCGCTGCGGCGACAAGGACGGCCCGTTCACCCCGGCCGGCTACTGCGAGCCGTGCGACCGGCCCGTGCCGCTCGGCGGTGTCATGTGAGCGCCGCCGTCGAGGAGACCGCCCCGGCCCTGGGGCTGCACGCGGACCTGCCGAACGAGGCGTACCACGCCGACAAGACGTCACTCTCCTCGTCCGGCGCCCGCAAGCTCCTCCCGCCCAGCTGCCCAGCCAAATTCCGGTACGAGCAAGACCACCCGCAGCCCCACACCAAGACGTTCGACTACGGCAACGCCGCCCACAAGACCGTCCTCGGCAACGGCCCTGAGCTGGTCGTCATAGACCACCCGGCCTGGACGACGAAGGAAGCCAAGACCGAAGTCGCCGAGGTCCGAGCCCGGGGCGGCATCCCCCTCAAGCAGCACGAGATGGACATGGTCAACGAGATGGCCGAGGCCATCCGTCGCCATCCGCTCGCCGCGGCCCTCCTCGACCCTGCCTACGGAGCCCCCGAGCAGTCCGGGTTCTGGATCGACGGGCCTACCGGGATCCGGCGCCGCGTCCGCTTCGACT
The DNA here is from genome assembly GCF_053610585.1 of Streptomyces sp. NPDC054887. Taxonomy (NCBI): domain Bacteria; kingdom Bacillati; phylum Actinomycetota; class Actinomycetes; order Kitasatosporales; family Streptomycetaceae; genus Streptomyces; species Streptomyces sp. NPDC054887. The sequence continues at coordinate 25,951 of NZ_JBSGYQ010000033.1, forward strand.
GGCTGCCATCCGTCCAGTCCGGCCGCCTCATCATCCCCGACTACAAAACGGCGGACGACGCCAGCAACGACGCCATGCAGAAGGCCATCGCTAAGTACGGCTACAACCAGCAGGCCGACTGGTACGAGGACGCGGCCCGGGCCTTCGGCCTCGGCGGAGAAGACGCCGAACTCCTCCTCATCGCGCAAGAGAAGAAGCCGCCGTACCTGATCAACGTCGTCGGCATCGAGTTCGGCTCCCGCGTCATCGGCCGGGCCAAGAACCGGCGCGCCATCGAGATCTGGGCCGACGCCTCGGCGACTGGCGTCTGGCACGGCTACGGCGACGAACCCAACTACCTCGCCCTCCCCGGATGGGCCGAGAACCGCGACAAGGAGATCTACCTGTGAACTTCCCGGACCAGATGCCCGCCGCTCCCGGAGCCGACCGCATCGGCCAGGGCACTGCAGTCGAGCAGTCCCGCGCCGTCGCCGAAGTCCAGGCCGCGATCTATGTGGCCCGCCAGTTCCCCCGAGAGATCGGCCGGGCCCGCAACACCATGCAGTCCGCGTGCGGATCCATGGCCCTGGCCAGCAAGGCGTTCTACCGGTTCCCGCGGGCCGGCGGCGCCGTCGAAGGGTCCACCATCCACCTCGCCAAGACCCTCGCCCAGTCCTGGGGCAACATCCAGTACGGCGTCACCGAGCTCCGCCGCGACGACGAGTACCGCCAGTCGGAGATGCAGGCGTGGGCCTGGGACGTCGAGGCCAACACCCGACACGTCCTCACTTTCATCGTGCCCCACGCCAAGTTCGCCGGGGGCAAGGTCAGCGCACTGATCGACCTGCGGGACATCTACGAGAACAACGCGAACAACGGCGCCCGCCGACTGCGTGAGGCGATCTTCGCGACCATCCCGGACTGGTTCATCGAGGAAGCCGAAGACCTGTGCCGCCAGACCCTCAACAAGGGCGACGGTAAGCCCCTTCCCGAGCGAATCGAAGGTGCCGTCCAGGTCTTCGCCGGCCTCGGCGTCAGTGCCGAACGGCTGGAGCAGAAGCTCGGCCGCAAGCGAGACCAGTGGACCGGGCCCGACATCGCCCAGCTGCTCATCACGCACAAGTCGATCCAGCGCCGCGAGATCGCCGTCGAGGACGAGTTCCCGCAGGCCCGCATCACAGCCAGCGAGATCAAGAGCAAGGGGACCGGCAGGAAGGCGCCGGCCACGCCGCCGCAGGAAGACGACCCGTGGGCTGGCCAGGACGTCGCGCAGCCCGGCAGCAAGGGCGGTGCCACATGAGCGAGCACAACGAGACCGCGGCGCCGGATGTGGCGGGCAAGACCTGCGGGAAGTGCGGGACGCCCAAGCCCGAAATCGCCTTCCCGAAGCTAAATGGGCAGCGCCGTAGGTCGATCTGCACGACGTGCCACAACGAGAAGCGCCGCAGTAGGGGTGATAGCGCGCGGAGGCGCGCAGCTGAGGCGCCCGGGGAGGCACGCTGGCGAGCCATCAGCGAGCGATACGGGATCACCCGCGATCAGTACATCGCCCTGCTCGACGCACAGGCCGGCACGTGCGCCATCTGCAAGAGAGTGCCGCAAGCAGGCAAGAGCCTCGCCGTCGACCACTGCCACAGCACGGGAGTCGTGCGAGCGCTGCTCTGTACCCGCTGCAACGTGATCGTCGGGATCTACGAGAACCACCGCCAGACGGCAGCCGCGTACCTCTCCACCTACGCCGCTGGCAACCCGCTGCTGAAGCCATGAAGGCCGGCCGCCCCCGCGGGAATCGGGGGCGGCCCACTCCAGTACACCAGCCTGAAGGGACACCGCCCATGACCCGCCACCTCTCCGTCGCTGAGCGTCTCGCGTCCGCCGAGAAGGACATGCTGCTCGCCGACATAGCCAAGACCTCCAGCTGGGACCGGTTCCTCGTCGAGCAGGCCGTCTACGCCTACGGCCTGGCCAACGCCGAGTTCAGCGCCAACGACCTCCGCGACGTGCTCCCCGAGATGGGCCACGGATACCTCGGCGCCGCCATCGGATCCCTCCGCGCCGGCGGAGTCATCGAGCACACCGGCCGCATGGTCCCCTCCACCTCCGGCCCCACCCACGGCCACCGCCTCAGCGTCTGGCAGTTGACCGCCAAGGGCCACGCCATCGCCGAGCGGCGCCGCGCACGGACGGAGAAGGCCGCATGAGCGCCGTCACGATCGCCGCCGTGCTCATCGCCCTCGGCATCGGCCTCGCCCTCGGCCACTGGTCGGCCCTCTGCCAAGCCCGCCGCGAACACCGCGTCGCCCAGCTGCGCGCAGCCCGCATCGCCGACATCCAGAACCGCCGGCCGGAGAACGTGCCCGCCGCGGACGACAACACGGCCGGACTCAACCTCGACCTCCACGACCAGTGCGAACTCCTGTGGGGCCAGCCCACCCGGAAGGAGCAGACGTGACCACCGCCCGCCCCATCCCGCCGCACGGCACCTACGCCCGCGCCAACGGCAGCCCCGGCTACCGGCCGCCCTGCAAGTGCGAGCCCTGCCTCATCACGCGCCGCCGCAACGACAAGCGCGGGAAGGTCAACCGGCAGCTCGGCCGGCGCGCAGAGGTCGACGCCACCGAAGCCCGCCAGCACATCGAGCTGCTTCGAGCCACACGGACCTGGGCGTCCATCAGCGAGGCCACCCAAGTCACCCAAAGCGGCCTGCTCTACATCGCCAACGGCAGCCGAACCAGCATCCACCGCAGGACGCACGCACGCATCCTCGCCGTCCAGCCCCTGTCGCAGCCCTTCACCCACATGCAGATCGACGCCCTGGGGACCCGACGCCGACTTCAGGCCCTCATGGCGATCGGCCACTCGTTGCGCACCCTCTCCACGGCCGCATCAGTCGCCAAGGACCGGGTCCACGACATCGCCATGGGGCTGCAGCCCACCGTGCGGTACGACGTGGCCGAGCGGATCGCGGCCACCTACGAACGCCTCGCGTTCCGTCCGCCGGCACGCGACAAGTTCACCTCCCGCACCCGCAACCTTGCTGCCTCCCGGGGCTGGCACGGGCCCCTGGCCTGGGACGGCGACATCGACGATCCGGCCACCACTCCGGAAGCGGGGGAGGCGTACATCCCGGCCGCCAAGTACCGCCGTGACCCGCTGCGCCGCGGGGAGATCGAGCACCTCTACCTGCTCGGCGAGTCCGTGCCCTCGATCGCCAAGCAGCTCGGCGGCAACGAGCGGTACATCGCCGACCGGGTCGACGACATCATCCGCGAACGCCAGGCCAGGGCCGAGCAGGAACGGCTTGCGGCCAGGCAGCGCACCGGTCAGCAGGCCGCGGCGTGAGGCCCCATCCCCTAACCCAATCGGGTGAACCGCGGCGGCGCCGGGTTGTCAACCGGCCGGCTGCTCGGGGCTCCTGACCGGCGCGACGAGACACCGGGTTTGTGCACGTCAGAGGCGTGCGCCGGTGATCGGTCCTGTGACAGGGCCCATCGAAACGCACCACGATCCACGCACGACAAAGCCCCGCCAACTGGCGGGGCAGGAAGGGAGGGGACGTGTCAGGAGTCGGAGTTCTCCGCCTGCTGGGCCTCGTGCGCAGCCTTGAGGCCTGCGACGTACTTCTTCGCGCGCCACTTGGCGACGCGGGAGTGCGCGTGGCGGCGGAGGTCGTCAGCCCTCGACGTCCCTTCCTCCTTGCACAGCTCCCCGTATGCGGCCCAGGTCTCGTCGTCGATCCGGACCACGCGGCCGGGGGTTCCCTTCGTCGTCATGTCGACAGCGTATCTGACCGTGCAGGGGATGGGCACCCTGCCCCACATCGACTGTCCATTGACCTACTGGTGACCGGTCACCCTGGGGTAGAGTCGAAGCGTGCCGAGGGATCGGTAATGCGCACCAAATGGCCGCCGTAACGGCCTGGTTCCACGCGCCTTGATCCCACCCACACCGCCTGAAAGAAGATCATCGATGCCGAGTCGGTTCGAGTACGAGCGGGCGATCCGTAACAGCGAGCTGCCTCCGCCGTCACGGCTGCTCACGCTCACGCTCGCGACATGGGCAGACGTGAAGACCGGGATCATCCCCGACCGCCTCTCTCCCTCTCTGTCGATGCTGGAGTCCTCGACCGGCCTGGACCGGTCCACCGTTCGCCGGCACCTGAACGCGCTGGAGAAGGACGGATGGGTCGGCCGCAACCGCCCTGCGGTCGCCGACGCCCGGTCGAAGAAGGCGCGGACCATCTACAGCATCACCATCCCCAAGGGCGCTGCGGTGCCCGAATCGGACGGAAATGAACTAGAGGCAGAGAGCCCCGTGACTGGGGGCACACAGCCCCTAGCCGACACGGGGCTAGGGGCACAGCGCCCCATGCCTAGGGGCACACAGCCCCTAGAGCTAGGGGCAGAGAACCCCATGGCTAGGGGCACAGTGCCCCTCAGTAGTTCCTACGGTCCTGAACGGTCCACAAACGACCAACTACATCAGGGACCCGCCGTCGTGAGCCGCGGCGCCGGAGATGCGGATGCACTTCGCACCGTCCAGCCCCTCATGGACGAGATGACCCAGCGCGGCATGCGCATCAGCTGGCAAATGCCGGCAGGCGACTGGAAGGAACTCGCCGACCTCGTCCGCACCCGCAGCGTCCCGGTCCTCGTCGACCACGCCGAGCGCGTGTGGAAGGCCGCGAAGTCCACGCCCTACTCGGCCCGGTACTTCCTCGATGGCTGGCGCGGGCTTCCCGAGTCGTCCGCCAACGCCGCTCCTCCGCTGCGCGCCGTGTCCGGCGACGGCTACCGGCCCTTCCAACTCGCCAAGAACGTCGACTACTCGAAGGGATTCTGACCATGCCCGACCCCCAGCCCCTCGGAGGCGAAGCGGTCACCCGCCGCTTCCAGCGCATCCTCGAAGCCCGCGGCCTCCAGCACGTCGAACCCGGACCGATCGACGACGCCCCGGAGCCGGCCGAGCCCGGCCACCCCGAGTACCACCGTCAGCGGCGAGCCGACTGGGCCCTCAAGCGCTGGATCACCGCCACCCCGTACCGCTACCAGAACGCGACCGCCACCCACCCCGACGTCCGCGCCTGGGCCGACCGGGCCGCCACCACCCCGAAGCAGGCCGGGTTCCTCCTCCTTACCGGCCCGTTCGGCACCGGCAAGACCCACGAGGCTTACGGGGCGCTCCGCCGCATCGCCGAGGCCGGGCCCGAGCGGTACGAGGTCATCGCCCTGACCGCCCCGGACATGTACGCCCTGCTCCGCCCCAAGGGCAGCGACAACGGGCCCGAGTTCGAGGTGAAGCGGCTGATGCGGGCGCCGCTGCTGCTCATCGACGACCTGGGCACCGAGAAGATCAGCGAGTTCACGGAGGAGGCCACGTACCGGCTGCTGAACTCCCGGTACAACGAGTGCCTTCCGCTGATCATCACCAGCAACCTGCCGACCCAGTGCGCCGACGGGCCGGACCTCGTCGACAAGCTCGGCGAGCGCATCACCTCCCGCCTCGCCCAGATGACGACGGTCGTCGAGATCAACGGCCACGACCGCCGGCGTGGCGCCGCCTGATGGACGTCGACCCGGATGACGTGAAGGCGATGCGCTCCGAGAACGGCGGCCGGGACTTCCGGGCCTTCATGCGGCAGCAGATCGCCGACAGCAAAGCCCGCCGCACCAAGCCCGCGCCCGCCAAGCCGCCCCCGCCGCCCGGTCACCGCCCCGGCGCCTGGCCCACCGGCACCCGGCCCCCCGATCCGCCACCCGCGTTGCCGCCCGCCCTCTGGGCCGACGCCCTCCACCGGCTCCGCAACGGCACCCAAGACCGAACGCCCTGCGGATGCGGCACCTGCACACCCGACGACGACACCGAGGAGAACCAGTGACACAGCCCGCTCGTATCCAGCGCCGCCGCACCAAGGACTGGCGGCTCCCCGACAATGCGGTGATCGTCAGCCGCCCCAGCCGCTTCGGGAACCCGTTCACCATTCAGCAGGCCATCGAAGCCGAGTGGAGCGAACCGCACCGCGCCTGCGCCGAGGTCTACAGCGAGTGGCTCCGGGTCGGAACCGCGGGCGGCTGGTACGAGGAGACCTACCGCATCGGCAAGCAGGTCTTCGACCGACGTCGAGTCCTCGCTGAACTTCACCTGCTTCGCGGCAAGGATCTTGCTTGCACCTGCCCACTCAGCCAGCCCTGCCATGCGGACGTCCTGCTGAAGCTGGCGAACGCAGCGGAGGTGCAGTCATGAGCCGCCACTCCCAGGCCCCGATGCCTGCGTCGCTCCGCCACTTCATGCGCGCCGGCCAGCACCCGGCCCGCGCCTTCCCGTGCCCCCACTGCGGCGCCCACGCCCACCAGCCCTGCGCGCTCCGCACCAACGGCAAGCAGCTGCCCCAGCCGCACCCGCAGCGCATGGCCGCCTGGGCGCAGACCACCGCGTGCTGCTCGACCTGCCAGGTCACCCCGACCGTCCCGTGCCACCACGACGGGCGCGCCCTCCCCGGCGGCACCGTCCACGCCGAGCGGTACGCCGAAGCCGAAAGGACCGCCGCATGAAGACCACCGCCGCCGAAGGCCGCTGCGCCCGCTGCGGGCAGCCCCGCGTCCTCTTCGCCCCCAACCCGGCCTGGGGCCGAGTCCCCGGCCCGCTGTGCACCAGCGACTGGCGGCTGTACGCCGAAGCCCGCGCGAACAGCACGTTCGTCGACTGGAACGACACCTTCGACAACGGCACCGACGAGCAGCTGGCCGCAGGACTGGGAGGCAAGTCGTGAAGATCCGCGCCGACATCGTCGAACTCATCGGACAGGGCTTCAACAACGAAGAGATCGCCCGCCACCTCGACGTCGACCCGAAGACCGTGTCCCTCGCCCGCCAGCGACTCGGCGTCCACCAAGCCCCCGCCCGCCGCCCGGCCACCGCCCTTGAGCGGCTGTACGCCGAAGCCGTCCCCACCGGCCAGGTCCGCGACTACAAGCCGGCCCGCATGCCCATGTCGCCCGCTCAGCAAGCGGCCAACCGGGCCGCGCTCCTCGAAGCCGTCCGCCGCCCCCGCCGCCCGTTGATCCGCGACGCCGCCTGATGCCCTGCCCCGCCTGCGCGCCCACCGTCATATCGAAGGAGCACTGACCCCATGTACCGAAGCGACAACGACGCCCTCACCGTCATGGACTGGTTCTGCGGCGCCGGAGGCTCCAGCCAGGGCGTGCACGCCGTCCCCGGCGTCCGGGTCGAGCGTGCCGCGAACCACTGGAAGCTCGCCATCGAGTCGCACGCCACGAACTTCCCCACCACCAGCCACTACCAGGGCGACATCCGCAAGGCCCCGGTCTGGGACTGGCCCGTCACCGACATCTTCTGGGCCTCCCCGGAGTGCACCAACTGGTCCGTCGCCAAGGGCAAGCGCCGCGACTTCGCCAGCGCCATGCAGGGCAGCCTCCTCGACCTCCTCGCCGCACCCGACGAGGAGGAGCCGTCCGCCGAGGAGGAGTCCCGGGCGCTGATGGAGGAAGTGCCGCTGTACCTGCGCGGCGTCCAGGAACGCGGCGGCCTGGTGAAGGCCGGCATCGTCGAGAACGTCGTCGACGTCCGCGCCTGGGACCAGTGGGACCGGTGGATCGGCGAGATCCACAAGCTCGGGTATCTCACCCGGATCATCGCCCTGAACTCGATGCATGCCGACCCGCGGTCCGTGCACCGGGCGCCGCAGTCCCGTGACCGGCTGTACGTCGGCTACTGGCACAAGTCGCTGGGCCGTACCCCGGACTGGGACAAGTGGCTCCGCCCTCGCGCCTGGTGCTCCGGCTGCGACCAGCACGTGCAGGCGGTCCAGGCGTTCAAGGACCCGAAGCGGGACATGGGCCGTTACCGGCAGCAGTACGTGTACCGCTGCCCGAACGCCTCCTGCCGGAACCAGATCGTTGAGCCGGAGGCGCTGCCTGCCGCGGCGGCGATCGACTGGTCCATCCCCGGGCAGCGGATCGGCGACCGTGCCAAGCCGCTGGCCGACAAGACGATCGCCCGCATCGAGGCCGGCCTGAAGAAGTTCGCGCGGCCCGTGCCGATGATGGTCCCCGCCGGTGGCACCTGGCGCGACGCTGCCGTGTCGGTAGGCGAGCCGATGCCGGCCCGCACCACGCGGGAGAACGACGCGCTGATGGTGCCGCCGCTGATGGTCCCCGTCGAGGGCAGGGAGGGGAAGAGCGCAGCCTCGGCGGACGCGCCACTGCGAGCCATGACGACCCGCAACGAGACCGGGCTCGCCTGGCTGCCGTTCATCGCCGAGCTCCGCGGCGGCGGCTCAGTCGCCCGCTCGGTGTCGGAGTCGCTCGCCACCGTGACCGCCTCCGGGAACCACCACGGGCTCGTCATGCCCGCCATGGTCATGCGGAACAACGGATCGAAGGGCGACGGCGGCGAGCACTGCACCACACCGACCGAGCCGTTCCGGACCATGACGACAGCCGGCCACCAGTCGCTCCTCACGTGGGAGCACATGCTCGTCCCGTACTACGGCAACGGCGCCCCGCGGTCAGTCAACGACCCGATTGGCGCACTGACGACCCGGGACCGGTACGCCCTGGTGCGCGGAGAAGTCGACATCAACGACGTGCTGTTCCGGATGCTCGAGCCGCACGAGATTGGGCGGGCCATGAGCTTCGCCGACGAGTACGTCGTCCTCGGCAACAAGCGGGAGAAAGTCCGCCAGTACGGCAACGCCGTCACCCCCAACGCCGCCGAAGTGCTGGTCTGCGCCCTCGTCGAAGCCATCACCGGTGAGGAGATCGACCGGCACGCCGGTGAGCAGCCCTCCGCCCGACTGGCTGCCGCCGCCTGACTTCCCAGCCCGAAGCTCTGCCCCGACTGCACCCCGAAGGAGAACCGATGACCGACACGATCACCACCACCACCCCGCGACGCGCCGACTGCCCGACCTGCGGCCTCGACTTCTGCCTCACCAAGAGCGGCACCATGTTCCGGCACGTCGGCATGACGCCCGCCGGCTTCTCCACCGGCGAGACCTGCCCCGGCACCGGCCAGGCTCCAGTCGTCACGTACCGGGTCGAGTTCGGGCACCTCGGCGACAGCCGCCCCGTCCCGGACCTGACCGTCACCACGAACGACATCAACGTCCTGTGCCGGACCGCCGTCGAGCACGCCCTCCCGCACATCACGCCGGTGCTCACCGCCATGGGACGTCCCGAGGCAGCCGACTGCATCTTCCAGACCAACGCCGACCGTTCGATGGGCCAGTTCCTCTGGCTCGACCTCGCCACTGGCCACGGCGCGCGCTTCCTCGCCGCCCGGATCACCACCGCCCCGTGACAGCAGTGCACCCGTCCGGGGCCTAGCCGGACGGGTGCCGCTCCAGCCAACCACAACCCGAGGAGAACCCTGTGACCGTCAGCATCTCGACCTCAGCCGGACCGATCACCGTCAGCGTGGCGGAGCCCGTCCCGGGGCTGCACGTCTACGAGATCCCCACCAGCGTCAACCCGCTGTCCCCGTACCGCTGGGTGCTCGCCCACCACGAGGGCCCCGCCCTGGCCTCGTTCGAGACCGAGCGGACCGCCACGTCGGCCGGCGAGAAGGTGGCGCCGCTCGTCGACTGGACGCGCAGCGCGGTGACCGTCGCCAACCTGATCGGCCCCTCCGGCATGCAGAGCCTCACCGCCCTGCTCGTCGACAACGGCGGCCAGCACCCCAACGCCTGAGCCCGGACATGCGAGTGGCCGCCCCGCTCGAACCGGGGCGGCCACCCCACCAGCAGATCACGAACCCAAGGAGAGTCACATGCTGAACCCCGACCACTGGAAGACGATCAACGGACTCGTCGAGTGGATCGACGGCGAGAACGGCCGCGATGCCCACGAAGTCGCCATGCGGATCATGAAGGTCACCGAAGAGGCCGGCGAGGTCTCCGCCGCGTACATCGGCATGACCGGCCAGAACCCCCGCAAGGGCGTTACGCACACCGTCGAGGACGTGCAGGACGAGCTGTGCGACGTCATCCTCGCCGCTGCCGTAGCGCTCGCGTCGCTCACCGACAAGGCGCAGGACGTCCTCGACGCCAAGCTCGCCAAGGTCGCGGCACGGGCGGCGGAGGTGACCCGATGAGCGATCAGCCGTACCGCGTGCTCGTCACCGGCTCCCGTGACTGGGCAAAGCGGGCCCTGCTCTACACGACACTCAACGAGGTGTACGACGTCGCGACGAAGGCGACCCGCCAGCTCGTCGTCGTGCACGGTGCCTGCCCGCGTGGTGCCGACGAGATCGCCAGCAACTGGGCGCAGGCGGCGATCTCCCTCGGCGACAACGTCATCGAGGAGCGGCACCCCGCCGACTGGCAGATCAACGGCAAGCGGGCTGGCTTCATCCGCAACGCCCACATGGTTCACCTCGGCGCCGACGCCTGCCTCGCGTTCATCCGCAGCGGCAGCAAGGGCGCCAGCCATACCGCGGCCCTCGCCGAGCGCGCCGGCATCCCGACGCGGCGGTGGACGTCGTGACCGACATGGTCGCCGGCGCTGTCCAGCCGCCGCTGTGGTCCGACGGCTGGGAGACCGAACCGTGCGACACCGCCGCCGCGGACGAGCAGGCGCACCTCGACCTCCACGCCCCCAGGCGGCAGGCGAATGCCTTCGACACCGACCCGTGGCACGGCTACGCCCGCCCCGCCACCAGGCCCGCCCGCAAGTTCAACCCCTACCGCGACATGCACGACGTCCTGGAGGACCTGTGACGCCGCCCCGCTACGGTCTTCCGCTCTCGGCGCGGGAGCTGGCCCTGCTTCAGCTCATGAGTGCGGGGCGCACTTTCCACCAGGCGGGCAAGGCGCTCGATCCTCCGGCGAACGAGCGGAACGCCCGCGTGATCATGTCGCACGTCTACGTGAAGCTCGGCGCAGAGAACCTGCCGAACGCGATCCTCCTCGCCTGCCAGGCGGGGATCCTCGACGGCCGGCCGCGCCGCCACGGGGACCACGCCGGGTTCCGGGCGCACGAGCGCCGCGGCGAGGACCCGTGGGCATGCCCGCCGTGCGCCGAGGGGGAGCGGGAGTACCGGGCCGGGCGGTCCGCGACGACACGTTCGCCCGCAGGAGGCCCGAGACGGCCCACAACGGGCCCCAGGAGCGCCTCGCAGCCTTCCGGCGGACTCCGGGAGCCCCAGCCCTCCGTGCGGCAGCGAGGCGCCTGAGCCCGCCAGCCGTCAACACGCCCCGAAAGGAACCGAAATGACCGACCCCGTAATCACCGACCTCCGCCGCGAGTTGGAGAAGGCGCGCGACGCACTCGCCGCCGCCGAGCAGCACCTAGCCCGGCACGCCGAGATGAACGCCGCCCTCCACTGCGCCGAGCGCGTCATGTACTCCCCGCTCCACGCCAAGGTCCACGCCGCCATGACCGGCGTTGACCACGCCCTTGCTCGCACCGAGCCGGGCCCCGACGACGAGCGGGCCGCCAAGGAATCGCGCCGCGACTCCGCCCTGGTCGGCGTGCTCATCGACCTGGACCGGTGCGTACACGGGCGGCACGAAGGCGACGTGTGCGGCGGTACTTGCGGAAGCGTCTCGCAGGGCAACCCGCACCTCCGGCCTGGCAGCGTCATCGGCTACGGGATGCGCCGGGACCAGATCGTCATGCCGAGCCGCGACGACAAGCACAACCCCGCCGCCTGGCGCAGGCCCGCACCCACCGGAGGACCCGATGCCTGACCAGCCCACTGACCCGCTGCGGGAGCGGTACGCGGCGGCGATCGTGCGAGGCGGCGGCTGCATCGACCTTGCCGCAGCTACCGACGCCGTCCTCGCCGTCCGGGACCGTCGCATCGAGGAGCTCACCGCCGAGGGGGAGCGGATGCGGGGGCAGATCGCGCGAGTCCGGGACGCCCTGACCGAACGCCGCACCCAAGTCGCCGAGTACGAGGCAGAGAACGAACCGTCCTCCTGGAGCGACGCCGTCACCGTCACCTGCGCACGCGTCGAGGACGCCCTCCGCGTCTTCCCCGAACCGGGAGCCGTCCGCGTCGATGACGACGGCCAGCCGCAGGACCGGCCGTGATCGCCCGCCTGGTCGGCCGGCTCGCGGTCGCCCTCACCCGTCTCGCCCACCAGCTCGGCACCCACCACTACCTGTCCACCGGCTGCCTCCACGGCGACCACGCCTACTGCCAAGGCAAGACCGGGCTCGTCGGGGCCAAGCGGCCGTCGCGTTGCAAATTCTGCGGCTCCCCTTGCCGGTGTCGATGCCACGAGGAGCGCTGGTGAGCGACTGCATCCACAGCCTCAACTTCTGCGACGAGTGCGGCGGCCTGGAGGTCACCCGCTGGGACCGGGTCCCCGGCGTCATCAGCATCGACCTCGGCGACGGCCCGGTCTTCGGCGCCGAGGTGTTCTTCAGCCCGCCGCCCGAGCCCTGCATCCCGCCCGACGACCCGCAGGACCCCGCCACCGCCTGACCCACCCCCGCACCCGCACGCCGCAAGGAGTGACCGTGAGCCTCGACGACGCGACCGCCCCCGCCTGCACGATCTGCCGAAGCAACCTGTACGCCGACGAGCTGGGTCGGTACGCGTGCCGCCCCTGCGAGCGACGCATCGACCGCGACCTCCTCGCCCTCGCCGGCCCCGGCGGCCTGTACGCCCGGCTCTGCCTGCGCATCCACCCCGGCAAAGGCGGCGGCGGCCCCGCAGTCTCCGGCTCCCGCGGCTCGACCATGCCGCCGAACGAGACGGTGCTGAGCCTCACCGCGAACGGGGGGATCGTCAGCACGCTGGAAACGTGGGTGGAGGACTGGGCCACCTACGGACTGGGCCGCGCCGGCGACGGGGGCCGACTCCAGCACCGCGTCGACCAGGCCATCGGAACCCTGCGCCTCAACCTCCCGCGGGCGGTCGACAGGCACCCCGCGCTCGACGAGTTCAGCGAGGAGATCTGGAAGCTCAAGCGGCAGTGCGAGGCGCAGATCAGCGGTGAGCGGGCGCCCCGGCGGATACCCGTCCAGTGCCCCTGTGGCGGGGTCATGTGGGTCACCCTCGATACGCCTGGCGAGACCTGCCCCGGCTGCAAAACCAAGTACGGCCACACTGAAGTCCTGCGGCTGACGCCGACGACAGGCAGCCGGACCGCGGCATGAGCGACGACGAGCACATCGAGCCGGCCAGCGACCGCATCCCCATCGTCACCGACCGCCAAGGCCAGGCGTACATCCCCGCCGAGGGCGTCGTCGAACTCCTGCGGGCCCTCGCCGAGGTCTGCCGCAAGAACGCCAGCAACCCCGACTACAGGCTCGACTCCGTCGCCGACGCCATCGACTCCGAGGCTGACGCCCTCGACTGCCGGGCCATCCTGCGGACGCGGACCACGTGAAAAAGCCCCCACCTGCTAAGGCAGGTGGGGGCTTCCGTGCGTCCGGGGTCAGGGGGAGCCGACAGACCAGGGGCCGACTGCGGGCCGTTTCGGCAGCCTGGCGGAAGGGCGGCGAAGGTACCAGCGTATGAACGCTACGATCGCCGCACTCCGGTTGGTTCCAGCTGCCTCAGTGGCCCGACCAAAGCTGTGCCACAGATCCGCTCCTGCTCGCACCTTCGCTACGAAGCCGTACCGCCCTGTGTCCTCTTTGCGGGCGTCGCCAGGCTTGCGCGTCGGGGAGTGGGTCACGTTGTAGCGAGGGCGCTCCTTGATGATCGTTGCAGTCTCGGCCTGCTCGGCCTCCGCTCGGAGGGGAAACCACTCGACGGTCCTCCGGGCCACCTGAGGCCACCAGGTCTTCTCGCCGGCGTGGTACGACCATCGGGTTGTTGGGTTGTTGGCGATGCCTACGTACAGCAAGTCGCCGCGAGAGTCATACAGGCGATACAGGGCGGTGGCCTGCCCTTCGGTGGCTTGAGTCACGAACGCTCCTCTGAGTAGCTCGGCTTGCTTGACGCGCTCCTGCGCGCGGGGATGGGCTCGGCTCCGGGCCGCGTATTCGCCCGGTACTCAGCCCGCGCCAGCACCAGCTCAGCGTGCGCCTGCCGCATCGCGTCCAGCCGCTCAGCCAGAGTGTTGATCACCGTCTCCAGACCGTCCGGGTCCAGGCCCTCGATCCAGCAGTCGTCGATCACCTCGATCGACACGTGCGGCAGCCGGTACGCCAGTGTCGTCGAGAACGGCAGGACGTTCGTCGTGATGCTCAGAACCCGGAACTCCTCCGGCGTCCCGTTCTCGTTGATCGGCAGGGTGACGACCTTGTGGAACGACTGGCACCAGACGTCCTCGGGGTCGATCGGCGTCTCCGACTCGCGGCTGTGGTCCAGCTCGCAGCCCCGTAGGCACGTCACCCCGACCAGTTCGCCCGTGGCGCGGTTCGTGAACGTCCAGGTGCGAGGGCGGTCCGTAGAGACGGATGCGGGCATGGTTGATACAGTCATGGCGATTCCTTCTTTCGCGAGACGGATCACTGATCAGCGAGGTGCGAACTCGCTGGTTGAACTGGCCGGACGGGTGCGAACCGTCCGGCCGTTTCTGTTTCCGGGCACGCCGGTTAGCCCCCGAAGATTCCTCGCCGTGGCGAACCGGTTACAGGAACCGTAGCTCTCTAGAGCAATCCATGGCTAGTCGCTCGGCGCAACCCGTGCGGCCCAGACTCCCGGCCACTGCACTACAGCGGGTAGCGTTGCTCTAGATGGATCCGTCATCAGAGGAGGTCATGTGCCACGCAAGCCCGGCGAGCCGCTGAAGTACAAGGAGATCGCCGACGACCTGCGGCGGCGCATTGACAGCGGAGAGTTCGCAGACCGCAAGCTGCCTCCCGAGCGGAAGCTCGCCGAGGCATACGACATCGCGCAGGGGACGATGCGCCAAGCGCTTGGTGTCCTGCGTGACGAAGGAGTCGTGGCCTCTCGCGTCGGCTCCGGGTGGACCGTCCTTGAGTGGCGCCCCATCGTTCGCCACGGCATTGAGCGCCTATCCGCCGACCAGTGGGGGGCCGGGAAGTCCATCTGGGACGTCGACGTGGAGGGGCGCAAGCTGACGCCGGACGCCGTTGAGATCGAGCACCCGGGCGCGAGCCCTGAGGTAGCCACGGCCCTCGGCATCAATGAGGGTGACCTGGTCTGCAAGCGCAACCGGCGATACCTCCTTGATGGAGTCCCCGTGCTGCGCTCGACTGCCTACATCCCCGAGGATCTGGCCCGGGGGACCCGCATCGCGCAGTTGGATACCGGTCCGGGCGGCGTGTATGCGCGGCTCGCTGAAGCTGGGCATGCGCCGGCCTCGTTCAGGGAGGATCTCCGCTGCCGCAAGGCCACGCCTGTCGAGGTGGAAGACCTTCGCCTGTCTCTCGGTGCTCCCGTGATCGAGGTTGTGCGGTACGCGAGCGAGGCTTCGGGCCGGGTTGTCGAGGTTAACCGAATGATTCTGGACGCGTCTCGTTACCTGCTGCGCTACGACTTCAGCGCCTGACCTGCAAGGACTGGCCCCCGCCGCATTCCGGCGGGGGCTTTCTGCTGTCCGGAAACGGCGACATTCGCTCTAGAGCCATTGATTGCATCAAAGCAATCTGCTCCAATGGTGACGTCAGCCCAGCCGACCCGCATGGGAGCACCCAATGACGTCCGCATCCGCCGCTCCCGTGAGCGGCTTCCTCACCACCGGGCAGGTGGCCGACCGCATCGGCGCCACCTCCCAGTACGTCCGTGAACTGATCCACTCCGGCGTTCTCGACGCCATCGACATCGGCATCGGCGACCGGCCCCGTTTCCGGGTCTCCGCCGAGTCCGTCGCCCGCTTCCTCACCGACCGCGTCGTCACCCCGGCTGCGAAGGCGGTGGCCTGATGTCGAACGAAACCCCCGCCCCGTCCCGCCGCTTGATCGCCGCTGGCGTGAAGCGCGGTTCCGGCCCGCTGGTCATCGAGCAGCCGGAGTACCCGCCGCTCCCCGCCGAGCCGGCCGCCCGCCGCCGCGCCATCGCCGTCAGGGGCTGGTGACGATGTCGCCGTCCGAGCTGACCGAGCTGGCCAAGCTGACCACCTATGACGCCGAGGCCCTCGCCGCCCTGCAGCGCGCAGAGGAAGCCCGCCAGGGCGCCGAGGAAGCCGAGTGGCGGCGCATGGCCGCCCAGGCCGCCCAGCGCTAACCCCCCAGACCGCCGCCGGGCGGATCCAACCCCGCACCCCGCCCGGCGGCGCTCCACCCCATCCGCCTGACCAACGGAAGGCACAGCCATGTCTCAAACCACCCAGACCGCTTGGCCCGAGGGCGTCATTGCCCGCTACCTCGCCCTTGGCGGCGCGACCGTCGACCTCATGCACCGGCTGACCGTGACGAACCCGCCTGAGCCGTTCGCGACGTCAGCCGCCTGCGCCGGCTGCCCGGCCCGTGAGGACTTCAGCCACTGGGTCGGCTCGGGTGCCCACTTCGACGGCACTTACAAGGAGCAGCGCGACGAGGAGCAGGCCAACGAGAAGGCCCGCGTCTGGGCCCAGGCCCACGCCGAGACCTGCCGGTCCATGCCCCGCCCCACCGCCTGACCTCCCATCCCATCCGGCTTGACCACCCGAAGGAGTAACCCCATGTCTCTTCGCCTGATCACGAACGAGCTCGACGCCTACGAGGCCGAGCGCGCCGCCCGCCTCCGGGCCGCCCAGGACGCCTACGAGGCCGAGCTGGAGCTCATCACCCGCTACGAGATCGCCGTCGGTGTCGGTGACCAGGTCGGCATCCGCAGCGCCAAGAAGGCCATCGAGGACCACGACCGCGTCCACGGCAGCCAGCTGCTCGCCGAGCTCGCCGCCGCCTGATGGGCGCGTCAGCCATCCGACCCCATGGCCTGCGGGCCGAGGAGGAATCGTGAGCTTCCCCAGCAAGGTTCAGGCAGGCGTCCGCCGCCTGGACGTCTTCGCCGCAGTCGAAATTCTGCTCACCCTGGCCGCCCTGGTCTTGGTCGCCGTGACCGTCGGCGGGCAGCTGGGCCAGATGCTCGGCCTGTACGGCAAGTCGGCGATCGTGGCCGGCTGGTCCATCGCCCTCGTGTACGACGCCCTATGGATCGGCGCCCTGCGCATGTCGGAGGTCGCGATCCGGCAGCGGTCGCGGATCGGCATCGCCGTGATGCTCGGCCTGTCGGTCGTCGCGGTCGGCACGTCGACGGCGACCCTGTTCGTCCTCGGCCATGCCGAGGTGTTCGCCGGCGTCCCGGTCGCCGCCGCTCTGTTCATGGGCCTGCGCCTGTTCGTCGGCAACGTGCTCGCCGACCCGGCCACCGCTGCCCGCATCGCCGAGCAGTCCGCTGCCGACCGGAACGCCCGAGCCCTGGCTGCGGCCGATGCCCGACACCTTCGGTCCGGGGCGATCACGGACGTGACGACCGAGACCGCCGGGCACCTCGCTGAGATGGTTCGGCAGACCGCCCGTGCAGAGGTTCTGACGAAGGCGCAGGCCGAGATCGAGAAGGCCCGCGCGAAGGCCGAGAAGGTGCTCGCGAAGGCCGACGACAAGCACGGCGAGGCCGCCCGAGCCTTCATGGGGCGCGACCTGGCGCTCGTCGGGTCACGGCCTGCGGTCACAGGCAGTGGTCACACCTTGGTCACACAGGCCAGGCCGGAAATCGGACCCGTGACCACACCCCCCGTGACCCCGGTCGAAACGGACACCGTTGACGAGGTCCAGCAGACCTTCGTCGAGGACGCCGCCACGCTCCAGGAGCTGGCCGAGGTCGCCGGCATCGAGCTGCCCAAGCCGGGCGTGACGATGTCCGACGAGCAGCTCGAAGTCGTCCTGCGCTGGCTGCGCTACGCCATGGAGCCCCCGCGCTCCTACCGGCAGGCGCAGAAGGCATTCCGGGACGCCGGGTTCACCGCCCGCGAGGAGCGAGTCCGCCGCGTATGGGGCGAGATCGAGACCCGCGAGTCCAAGGCCCCCGCCAACTGACGGCAAGCCGGCCCGCCCAGTGAGGCCCAGCACCGCCGAGGTTCTGGTCCTTGCTGAGACTGCCGGAAGCAGTCGAACCAGCAAAACCGCAGGTCAAGCCCGGTGAGTGACCCGGTGAGCGGAACCATCGCAGACCCGGCGAGCAGACCCGGACCGCCCGATCCGATCCCAGCAGCAGGAGGTGAACACCATGGCATCGCGAACACGACGCCCCCGACAGGCCGACCGGCAAGCCCGATCCGCCGAGCACTGGGGTCAGCGCCGCCGGGCCGCAGAGCAAGAGGGCCCGGCCGCCGTCCTCGCGGTGGCCATGGACCACCTGCGGGCCACGATCTCCCGGCTCCCCGAATCCCAGCGGCCGGCCGCCGCCACGGAGGCCGCCCGGATCGTCGACCAGCTCCGCCAGTCCATCGCCGATACCTAACGCCACGTAATGGCTCAACGGCTCGGCTCAAGCCGTCCGGAGCGAGCCAAAGGATCTCAACGCGCCCCTGCGCGCCCGCGCGCACGCGAGGAAACCACTAACGCACCGTAACCGCAAGGGGGAACACCAAAATGCCCATCATCGACGCAGGGATCTCCGCCGCAACCGGCGGAACCTGCCTGGGACTCGCCGGCGTGATGTACGCCGCCGACCGCCTCCCATGGATCAGTCGCTTCGCCGCGAAGATCAAGAGTCCGCAGATCCAGGTAACGCTCGTCCTCGCCGCATCGGTCGGCCTGGCGTCCACCCCGGTCGGTCTCACGCTCAACAGCCTCATCACCCGCCTCGACGGCATGCTCAGCTCCCTCGTCGGCGAGTACACGGGCCTCGGGATCACCTTCGCCCTCGCCCTCGCCGCCCTGCTGTGGCTGATCAGCGACTTCATGAGCGGCGTGAAGACGCGGACGCTGATCCTCGCCGCCGTCACCCCGGTCCTGTGCGTGATGATCCCCGGCAACGTGGGTGAAGGCGCGGCCAGCGCGCTCGGCTTCATCGCCACCCAGGTCGGCTCCCTCGTCATGTGGCTGATGGGCGGCTGACGATGCTCGGACTCATCCTGCTCTTCGCCCTCGCCTACGCCTGCGCCCGCGCCATCGAGAACGGCATGGACGAGGTATCGGCCAAGCATAAGAAGCGCATCAAGAAGACCGCGAAGAAGAAGGGCCGCCGCACCGGGGCCAAGCTCGCCGCCTGGGCAGCCACCAGTGCGACCGCGGCTGGAACCTTCGCTCAGGGCTTCAAGCGCGGCTGGCAGCGCGAGTGGCCCAAGGCCCGCAAGCGCGCCGCCGCCAAGTTCGCCCGCCAGCCCGAGCCGGAGCTCGCCGTCGGCGACGACATCGGCCCCGACGGCGCACCCGCCACCACCCCGGCCCCGGTGAAGCCCGCCGAGCCGGCGCCGGCGCCCACCGCCCCGAAGGCCCCCTCGCTCGTCCTCGTCAAGAACGACCCCACCCAGCCCGACACGACCACAGGAGACCCCATGTCCCTCGCGACCATCCCCGAGATCACCGGCGTCGACACGCTCAAGAGCGCCGTCGCCCGCTTCGCCTCCGAAGCCGGCGTCACCGCCGAAGAGGCCGGCGCCATCGCCCAGCGTGCAGCCGAGCAGCTCGCCGCCATCGAAGCCGCCATCGAGCAGGCGACCGCCCTGGAGTTCGGCGACGACGGCGGCACCCTCGACGAACTGGCCGCCCTGCGCGACCAGTACGCCGCCGCCCTCGCCGCAGCCCAGAGCCTGCAGAAGGCCGCCGTCGACAACGCCGCCATCGCCGCCCAGTCCTCCAAGAACATCCACACCCGGCACGCCGGCATCCAGGAAGCCATCTCCGCCCAGGGTGGGCGCATGGCCGCCAAGCAGGCGTACACCGTCGACGCGTAACCCAACCGCGGCCCCGGCCCCCCGCCGGGGCCGCCCCCGCTCAACCCCCTTCAGCACCCAGAGGAGACGCGACCGCCATGCCCCAGACCATCACCGACGTCGAGAAGGTCACCAAGACCGGCGACAGCAAGGGCGGCCGTCCCAGTAAGAAGCCCAGCAGCAAGGCCGCCCGCCGCGCGATGCGTGTCGCCTACCGCACCCGCCGCACCATGGCCCCCCTCTACGCCACCGCCGCCCAGGCTGTAGCCGGAAGCGTCCTCGCCGTGCCCGCCGACGGATGGAAGACCGCGCTCGCCGCCACCGCGGCTGGAGCCATCACCACCGTCGCCTGGGGCCGCTGGGACGCCCGCATCGGCAAGAAGCGCCTCCGCAAGCGCCTCCCGCCCCGTGCAGACTTCATCGCCGCCGCATCCGCCGTGACCACCGGCGGCGGCCTCGTCACCGCCATGGCCGCAACCGGCGGCCTCCAGCCCGGCGACAGCCCCTACCCGGCCCTCACCGCCGCCTGGGGGATAGGGCACGGCATCTACTGGTGGCGCCGCGGCAAGAAGACCGCCGCCCCCGTGCCCGACCTCGTCGAACAGATGAAGCTGTGGCAGGACGAAGTCGCAGGTTCGGACGGGTCACTGCCCGGCTCCCGCCTCGTCGGCGTCGTCACCACCGACTACGGCTGGACCGGCACCATCGTCCTCCGCAAGGGCAACTGGCGGCGCGCCGTGTCCGCGGCCAACGACATTGCCGGCGACCTCGACATCCCCGAGGAAATGCTGCAGATCGAGAAGGCGACGGGGAAGTCCGCCCGCCGGGCGATCATCGCCGTCTTCGACCGCAACCCTCTGCAGGACGTCCTCGACTTCCCCGGCCCCCAGATCCTGAACACGAAGACCGGCCAGGCGCAGGTGGGGATCTTCTACGACGGGGAGCCGGTCCACTACGCCTTCTGGAAGCCCTCCGGACCTGTCCACAGCGTCATCTACGGCGCGACCGACGGCGGTAAGAGTCGCTTCCTCGACATGCTGCTCGGCACCGAGCGCCACAACGGGATCGTGTCCTGGGTCTGCGATCCCCAGGGCGGCCAGTCTCTGCCCCGCTGGCGCGAGGCCGTCGACTGGTACGAGGACACGGCCCAGGGCGGCCTCGCCATGCTCTACGAGGTCCGCAAGGTCATGTACGAGCGGAGCGCCCGCTACTCGATGATGGAATTCATCGACGACAAGGGGCGCAAGCTCCGGGGCCGTGACCACTTCGTCGTCGGCGACCCCGACCCGCTGATCTCCGTCACCATCGACGAAGCCCACCGCGTCCTCAACCTGCCCGGAGCGCCCGAGCTGGCCCTGGAGCTCATCCAGATGGCCCGCAAGTGCGGCATCAAGATCCGGTTCGTCTTCCAGGGCCCCAAGTCCAACATGTACGGCAGCGCCCCCGAGAGCACCGACATCCGGGAGCAGGCCCAGAGCGGCAACACCGTCATGTTCCGCACCGCGTCCGCGCTCACCGACTCCATCGGTCTGCCCGGCTGGGACATCAACCCCTCGCAACTGCCCATGTACTGGCCGAACAAGACGACGACCGCCGGCCTCGGCTACATCAAGGGACCTGACAACCGGCAGGCGATGATGCGCGCCTTCTTCGACCGCGACCCCGCCCACTGGGCCACCACGGGAACCACGCCCACCGTCGAGGCGTCCGCCGCGGCCTGCACCGGCAAGGCGTACACCGAGCGCCTCGACCGCCTCGCGGCCCGCCTCCGTGGCGAGACCCCCCAACTGCCCGACGACGCCTTCCAAGCCGGCGGCACGGACCCCGCCCGCCTCGCCCCGTCCACCGACCCCATCGCCCAGGCCGCCGCAGCCATCGCCAACGAAGCCCCGGCCGGCACCGACGACATCGTCCACGCCTTCCTCCTCCAGCGAGGCCGCCCCGTGGGCCGCAACGTCATCGCCCAAGAGACCCGGCTCACCGTGAGCGCCGTCAAGAACGCCCTCAGCCGACTCAAGAAGACCGGCCAGGCCGTCGACGTCGACCGCGGCATCTGGGCCCACCCCGACCACGCCGACAGCCCCGCAGAGACCGCCGAGCTCGACCAAGCCGCCTAGGAGCCCTCATGACCGTCCAGCCCGATCCCCAGCTCGTCGCCGACGTCGACGCGATCTACCACGGCCCGACCACCTTCAGGGACGACACCAAGCCCCCCGTCGTCGGCACCGCCCCGCCCGTGCCCCAGCCCGGCCGGCCGCCCATGAGTCAGAAGGCCACCGACGCCAGCGCCCTCATGCTGTCCGTAGGGGCCGGGTCGCTGCTCCTCGGCGGAGGCGTCAGTCTCGTCATGCTGACCTCTGGGCTCGCTGACGCAACCGTGATCGCCTGGATCTGCGCCGCGCCCGCCGCGGTCGCCGTCCCGATCCTCGCCCTCAGCCGGCTCCTCAAGGCCGCCGGGCAGGCCGCGCCGGCTGAGACCCACCAGCACTTCAACGGGCCCGTGCGGAACACCACGCAGAACATCACGAGCAAGGCCAGCCTTTGGAGCCGGACGACCAACCAGCTGTGACTACGCCTCGACGCGGCCCCGGACTTCGCGGTCCGGGGCCGCTGGCGTGACCGCCCGCGCCACCCAGCCCGGCCCCACCGCATCCGTCGGCCGCATCGTCGGCTCCGCACCCAGCAGCCGGCACAGCTCGTCCAACGCCGCCTGGCACTGCTCACGGGTCCGGCCGCGGACCATGTAGCTAACCCCCATAGGGGAAGTCTCGACCACGCCGCATTCGACGACACGGAAAACGGCATTCTCAATACCGGTTGATTATGGAAGGACTTGACTTCCTACCAGGACCGAAGCATCCTGTGATCAATCTGCATCACGTGTAGCTCGGGCCACCCCTTCGGGTGGCCCTTCGTCGTTCCGGAGGTGACCGAATGCCTCCAGCGCTCGCCACCGCGGCCGATGCCGCCTACTGGGCCGGCCGACCCGTCGGAACGATCTGGCGTTGGGCCAGCGAAGGACGCATCACCCGATACGGCAGCGGCAAAAACGTCCGCTACAACGTGCACGAGATCCCCCAAGCCGTGCGCGAGGAATACACCAAGGAACTCATCGAGCCCGGTGACACGCCGCCCCTGCCCAGTGGTGCGCGCGCCGCCTGACCCCTCCACCGGAAGGAGCCCGACGTGGCCAGCCTGACCGACGTGGCCGAGAACAGGGCTCTCGACTGGCTCTGCGGCAATTCCACTACCGCCCCGTCCGGGCAGCTCAAGGTCGCCCTCGTGACAGCCACCGGCAGCGACAGCGCCGCGGGTACCGAGGTGACCGGCGGCTCCTACGCCCGGCAGAACGTGACCCTCGCGGCAGCATCCGGCGGGGCCACCTCGAACACCGGCGACCTCGTCTGGACCGGCATGCCGGTCGCCACCGTCGTCGGCGTCGAGATCTATGACTCCGCGGGGACGCCGGTCCGCTGGTGGCACGGCGCTCTCTCCGCGAGCAAGACGCTGCAGGCCGGCGATGAGCTCAGGATCGCCTCGGGCGAACTCGATCTGACCCTGGGCTAGGTGAGCCGTGCCCGGCTTCAACGCGCTCCAGGACGACTTCAACGACGGCGTACTCAACGCGGCTATCTGGTCCGCCAGCTACGGGCCCGTGGACGAGACCGCGGGCCGGGCCCGCATCCCGTGCGACACCGGCTACTCGGGGCTCAAGTCAGGCTTCGAGTACACGCTGACCAGCAACGGGATTTCGCTCCAGCTCATCGCCCCAACTCCCAGCGGCGCCGCTACGGCTGCTGCCTCGGTGCTCGTTCTGTCCGCCACGGGCGGCACCGACGCCGGCTTCATCGTCGACCCCGCCCAGTCCGCCGTCGGTCTGTACGTGCGCGAGGGCTACTCCGATCCCGGCGCGGTCTTCCTCACCTTCAGCGCCACCGACCACGCCTGGCTGCGCTTCCGCGAGACCGCCGGATCCCTGTACTGGGACACCAGCGCGGACGGCATCACCTGGACGAACCGGCGCACCGCCACGACGCCCGCATGGGCTGCCGAGACCGGGCTTGCCTTCCTCGTCGAGGGCCACCGGGACGCCGGCACAGCCGACTTCGTCGAGGTCGACAACGTCAACGTGCCGCCCATCACGACCCACGACGCGTCCGCGAGCCTCAGTGCGACCGGCGGCCTCACGGTTGCTGGCATCCGCACCGCGGTGTCGAGCGCCACCCTGGCCGCCGATACGGCTCTCGCGCCCACCGGTACAGCGGTCCGGCCCGCCGGGGCCAGCCTCACGGTTAACGGCACCCTCGCTGCGGCAGGACGTCGAACCGCACGAGCCTCGGCCACGCTCACCGCCACGGCGACGCTCACCGCCCGCACGGCTGGCAGTCAGCTCGACAGGCTCACCGCAGGTACCCCGCGCACCCGATGGTCCGCAGGGACGCCACGAACCTGAGGGGGCGACGTGGACCGGTCCAGCCTCGAAGAACTGATGACCCCGATCAGTGCCGGGAGCGGCGACCCCAGCGACTATCCAGTCCGGGTCGCGCTCCTCGCCGACGGCGTCCGCCCCGACGCTGACGACTGGCACACGGCGACCTGGACCACCACCGACGGCGTCCACTACGCGGTCCTCCTCGTCGGCCCCGGCGGCGCGGTCACCCCGACGCCGGGCGTGTACCGGACCTGGACGGAGATCACCGCCGCCCCGGAGAAGCCGGTCGTCGTCTCAGCCAGATTCCACATCACCTAGGAGCCCGCGCCATGGCCGACGACCTGCTCGTCATCATCCCCACCCGCGGCCGGCCCGACAGCATCCCCGCCATCGTGCAGGCGTGGGACGACACCGGGGCCACCGCGGACCTGTTGTTCGCCGTGGACACCGACGATCCGGAGCTGAAGGGCTACAAGGCGCAGGCCGCGAAGCTCAAGAGCGACCAGCGCGTGCGCTTCACCTACGGCAAGCGGCGGCGCCTCGTCGGCACGCTGAACCAGCAGGCGGTCAAGGCGGCGAAGAGCTACCGCTTCCTGGCGTTCATGGGCGACGACCACCGGCCCCGCTCGGTCGGCTGGGACGCCCGCATCCGCGAGTGCCTCTCAGGCGGCCCCGGCATCGTCTACGGCAACGACCTGCTCCAGGGCGAGAAGATGGCCACCGCAGTTGCCATGACCTCCGACATCGTCGCCACCCTCGGCTACATGGCGCCCCCGGTCATGGTCCACCTCTGCGTCGACCTCGTCTGGGTCGACTGGGGCAAGGGCATGAAGCGCATCACCTACCTGCCCGACATGGTCATCGAGCACCTCCACCCCGCCAACGGCAAGGCGCCCAACGACGCGGGCTACGAAGAGGTCAACAGCTCCGAGATGGTCACCGCTGACTCGGCCGCGTACTACGAGTACCGGGACGGCGGCGGACTCGAAGCCGACCTGGACAAGCTGCGGACGCTCGTCGAGGAGGCGTGATGGACCCGTTCGTGCCGAAGCGTGGTCCGCGCCCCGTCGGTCAGCAGTCCTGTGCCTACTCGAAGACAGGCCGCGAAGACGACTACTGCTCAAGGCCCGCGACCTGGCACGTCATGTGGGACGGCTATCTCGACAACAGTTTCACCTGCGACCAGCACATGGAACTGATCCAACGCCGGTGGATGTACGACGACCGACATCCCGTGGTTCCGGACTGCGGTATGCCGGGTGCGCTGTGGAAGTACAACGACAAGGTCTGCGAGTTTCCCGCCGAGCAGCCCGTCAAGGCAGCCGAGGCAGTACAGGAGGTCTGATGCGCGTCCTCCTCACCGGCTCGGCCGGCTTCGTAGGCCGCCACCTGCACGCCGCCCTGGACGTCCGAGGCGACGACGTCACCGCTGTCGACCTGGTCGACGGCCGCGACGCATTGGATCTCTTCCGCTTCGACAGCGCCCCCTACGACTTGGCCATCCACTGTGCGGCGATCGTCGGCGGCCGGGCCAGCATCGACGGCAGCCCGCTCGGCGTCGCCACGAACCTGGCGCTGGACGCCTGGTACATGCGGTGGCTGGCCAGGACTGGGACGCCAAGGGCCGTGTACTTCAGCTCGTCGGCTGCCTACCCGGTCGCTCTCCAGCGGCCGGGCGAGATCCACCGGCTCGTCGAGGACGACATCGACTACGAGCAGCCCGGCCGGCCCGACGCCACGTATGGGCTGGCCAAGCTCACTGGTGAGCAGCTGTGCCGGTACGCCGAGGCCGAGGGCACCCGCATGACGGTCCTGCGGCCGTTCTCCGGCTACGGCAGCGACCAGGATGAGGCGTACCCCTTCCCTGCATTCATCCGCAGGGCGCGGCGCCGGGAGGACCCGTTTGAGGTCTGGGGCGATGGCAGGTCGACGAGGGACTGGATCCACATCGACGACCTTGTTGGCGCCACCCTCGCTGCCGTGGACCAAGGGGTGACGGGGCCGATCAACCTCGGCTGGGGCAGGGCCGTGAGCTTCGACGAGCTGGCCGGCTACGTCACCCAGGCCGCCGGTTACAGCCCCGCCATCAAGCATCTGCCGACCGCACCGCAAGGCGTGCACCACAGAGTGTGCGACCCCAAGCGGATGCTCGACGTCTACCAGCCCACCGTCACCCTCGAGGAGGGCATACGGCGGGCGCTCTCGGCATGAGCGGCGGATGGCAAAGCTCGGACCGCAAGAAGCGGCTGCCGTCAGGGTGGTCGAAGATCCGGGCCCGGATCCTGGCACGCGACCCGATCTGCAAGATCTGCGGCGTAAGGCCATCCGCGTTCTGCGACCACATAGTGGCCAAGGTCGATGACCACAGCGAGGCCGGGCTTCAAGGCGTATGCGGCCCGTGCCACGATCAGAAGTCCAGCGCTGAAGGGAACGCGGCCCAGCGAGCGAACCCCAGGCCCGGACGTACACGCCCTGCCGAGAAGCACCCCGGGCTGAAGGAGTAGGCGTGCCCCGCTACCTGATCAGTTACCCCAAGGGGAAGCAGAGCGAGGACATCCTCGTTGAGAACCCTGAACTCAAGGTCACCATGCACGGTGAATGGGTAGTCCTCAGCGACCCGCAAGGGCCCTGCCTCATGATCCCCGCTCACGCGGACGCGATCATCACCCGCATCGACGAGGCCGAGGAGTGATGCGCCATGGCCAAGCAGCGAGGCAACGCCTCCACACTCAGGCGGTACTGGGGACAAGGTGCCGGCGCAGCACGCATCAGGTGGGGTACACCAGGCGACTGGACCAGGTGCAACAGGCAACTGAGTAAGTACCTAGGACCACGAGCCAAGGGCTACTGCGCACGCATGCACAAGGCCCGAACCGGCGCATGGCCTGGAGCACGAGCCAATGCGGGACGCCAGCGCTGAACACCTCATCTGTCGGCGGTAGATGGGACAATGGGCGATAGACCCCGGCGAGTGCGTCAACACTCCCGGGGCGTGGCCGACCTGATGAAAGCAGATCGACGTGGCCCAAGCTATACGCCCCACCTTCATCAACTGCGCCCGCTGCGGGGA
Source organism: Streptomyces sp. NPDC054887 (assembly GCF_053610585.1). NCBI lineage: Bacteria > Bacillati > Actinomycetota > Actinomycetes > Kitasatosporales > Streptomycetaceae > Streptomyces > Streptomyces sp. NPDC054887. Next base: position 53,178 of record NZ_JBSGYQ010000033.1, read on the forward strand.
CCAGAAGGAAGTGGGTCGCAGCGGGCCAGTCCCCACCTACTGCTCTGCCGCCTGTCGTGCCGCGCTGAAGTACGAGCGCTCGCGCCAGGATGGTCGCTACGACCAAGAGCTCGCAGTATCACGGCAGCGCACACGAGAGGCTCAACAGGCCAATGCGCGCGCTTGCCCCTACTGCGGTAATCAGATGACACACCCGCGACGAGTCCAGTGTGGCGAGGAGCGGTGCAAGCGTCGCTACTACGCGGACGTACAGCGCGACCGCAGCCGTGCCATCAAGCAAGCCACTGGGCAGTGGCCTCATCGGCGGTACCTAAAGCAGCAGCGAGAGTACGAGCAGCGCCGGCGTGAGCAGCAAGGCCATTGGCGCGAGCGCTACCCAGACGTGGCGGCAGCGGGTGATGCACGCAGGCGCATGCGCATGGAGCAGGCACGCACAGCCGAGGTGTTCGCCCCTCTGGACGTGCATGCCAGGGACATGTGGACATGCCAGCTCTGCCTGCTACCCATCGACCCTGAGGTCGCATGGCCAGACCCGATGAGCGCATCGGTCGACCACATCGTTCCGCTCGTCCGCGGCGGATCACACAGCATGATCAACGTCCAGAGCGCGCACCTGGGCTGCAACAGCAGCAAGGGGGACAAGATCGTGAACGTCATGGATCTGGACCCGAAGGTGATTCTGCCCTAACCATGATCACCCGGGGGGATACCCCTCCCGGGTGATCTTCAGGGATCGGGGCCGTGTAGCACCCCACCTTGAGCGTGCGCCTGACCTGTGTTTTTTCGGCCCCTGGTGGGCCGGTCGAGACCCCAGGAGGGTCGCCATGACAGCCAAGCATGATCCCCCTGCGGGTCTCGGCGACAAGGCCCTGGTGGTCTGGACCGAGATCGCCGAGGGCTATGACCTGCGGATCGACGAGCTGAGAGTGCTGGAAGATGCCTGCCGGGAGATCGATCTAATCGAGCGGCTGGAGGGCGAACTGCAGCACGCGGACTTGATCGTGACGGGCAGCATGGGGCAGCCGGTGGCTTCCCCGCTCGTGCAAGAGCTGCGGCAACACCGCGGCGTACTGGCCCGCTTGCTGGGCTGGCTGAAGCTGCCGGACGAGGAGGCGCCCGCGAAGGGCAATGCGTCCGCCTCGGCACGACAGGCGGCCATGACTCGCTGGGGCCGTGGCGCGTAGGCGGTCGGTCGAGCGCACGGACGACAGGCACGGCGAGGTCATTGCCTGGTACCGAGAGCGCCTTTCTGGCGTGGCACCACGGCTCGAACTCGAGTGGGAGCCGAAGCTCCTCGGTCCGACGTGGCAAAGGAACCCTGATGGTTCCTGGCTGCTACCGGAGGCCACCTTGGGCTGGGAAGTCCTGGGCTGGTGCGGCGTCTGGCTTCAGCACTCACGTGGCATCCCGTGGCGCTTCACCGACGAGCAAGCTCGCTTCTATCTGTGGTGGTTCGCCCTCAACGAGAACGGAACGTTTGCGTATCGGGACGGGGTCCTGCAGCGCCTGAAGGGCTGGGGAAAGGACCCGGCCGGCGCCTGCCTGTGTGCCGTCGAAGCTCTCGGCCCGTCACGCTTCGCAGAATGGGCTCCCGACGGATCGCCGATTGCTACCGACAGTCCCGAGGCTTGGGTTCAGACGGCGGCCGTCAGCCTCGAGCAGACGAAGAACACGATGCGGCTCTTCCCTTCGTTGTTCACGGCTGAGGCCAAGGAACATTACCGAATTCAGATCGGCAAGGAGACCGTCAATGCCCTGGGGGACTCGCGCCTGATTCAGGCAGTGACTTCGTCGCCGTCAACGCTGGAGGGGGCACGAGCGACGTTCGTCCTTCTCAACGAGACCCACCACTGGGACTCGTCGAACTCCGGCCATGACATGGCGGACGTCATTGAGCGCAACGCCACCAAGTCGGCTGACGGTGCGGCGCGGACTCTGCGGATCACCAACGCCTACGAACCTGGCCAGGACTCGGTGGCCGAGCGGGACAGGGACGCATGGGAGGCGGTGGACGCTGGCCGCGTGCTGGCCTCGGGGCTTCTGTATGACTCGCTCGAGGCGCCGGCTCGAGCCCCGCTGACTGTCGAGGACGCCCCAGCAGTCATTCGGTCGATCCGTGGCGATGCGACCTGGTTGAACGTCGACCGGATCGTGCAGTCGATTGCCGACAGTCGCAACCCTCCGAGCCGATCGCGACGCTTTTGGTACAACATGATCGTCGCAGCCGAGGACGCTTGGGTGGCTCCCTACGAGTGGGACGCCTGCAAGGCTGACGAGGCCGCCCTGATGGACAACGATGAGATCGTCTTGTTCTTCGATGGCTCGAAGTCCGATGACGCGACGGCCTTGGCCGCCTGCCGAATGTCTGACGGGTTCGTAGCCACGATGGGCGTGTGGCAGCGCCCGGCAGGCTTGGAGAAGAGCTTGCCGTGGCAGGTGCCGAGGGAGGACGTCGACGGTGTTGTTGAGCGGGCCTTCGCGCAGTACAAGACGCTGGCCTTCTTCTGTGACCCGGGCTCAGGGCAGGACGACGACGGCGAGCGGTACTGGGATCCCTACCTTGACAAGTGGGGTCAGTCCTTCGGGGCGAAGTTGATCCTCCATGCGGTGACTGCCGGTCCTAAGCAACACCCTGTCCGCTGGGATATGGGCGACCGGCGCCACCAGGAGGAATTCACGGACTCTGTCGCCCGCACCTATGAGGACATCCTCGAGCGCCGCTTGTCGCACGACGGCCACAAGGTGATGCGGTCGCACGTGGCGAATGCTCGCCGACGAACGAATGCCTGGGGCATCACGATCGGCAAGGAGCACCGTGAAAGCGCACGGAAGATCGACCTGGCGGTTTGCATGGTCGGGGCGCGGATGATGCGCCGACGGCTGTTGAACAGCAAGCTCTACGGCAAGCTACCCAAGGCTCGCGGCAAGGGAAGGGTGGTGGTGTTGCGATGACTGCCACGATTCCCGACCTCCCGCTGCTGTCGCTATCTGATGACGAGCTGGCGCTGGTTACGGCTCTGCGCACGGACCTGCTGGAACACCGCTTCAAGCTCGACCTGCTGGACTCGTACTTCAACGGTGAGCAGCTGGTCCGGGACCTGGGCATCAGCATCCCGCCGCAGCTGAAGGGCCTGCACACGGTCATCGGCTGGCCGCGAATCGGTGTCGAGGCGCTGGAGCAGCGGCTGGACCTGGAAGCGTTCCGGTGGACTGACGGCCGCAGTGCCACAGAGCTGGACGAGATCGCCGAGGCCAACGACTGGTTCGACGAGTCATCGCTGGCGCACCTGGACGCTCTGACCTATGGCCGTGAGTACGTGACCGTAGGTTCCGGGGACGCCGTGGACGCCCCGCCGTTGGTGACGTTCGAGTCGCCGATGGACATGACGCTGTTCTGGGACGCGCGGTCGAGGGTGGCGACTGCGGCGCTGCGGGATTCGGTCGAGGACGGCGTGCGCGTCATTACGCTGTACACGCCGTTCGAGACGATCCATGCGGCGGAGGCGGAGGGCGGTGGCTGGACGGTTTACGACCGTGACCAGCACAACCTCGGCGTTGTGCCGGTGCTGCGTATGGCGAACCGTCAGCGCACAGCTGACCGGGTCGGCAAGTCGGAGATCACGCCCGAGGTCATGTCGATCACGGATGCTGCGTGCCGCAGGTTGATGGGCATGGAGGTCGCGGCGGAGTTCTTCGGGGCCCCGCAGCGGTACATCCTTGGTGCTTCCGAGAGCGCCTTTCAGGATGCCGAGGGCAATACGAAGTCGGCGTGGGAGACGTACATCGGCCGTGTGCTGGCGCTGGAGCGGGACGAGGACGGCCAGGTGCCGACGGTGGGCCAGTTCACGGCTCACGACCCGTCGGGGCAGACGAAGATCCTCGACCTGTATGCCCGGATCATGGCGACTCAGCTTGGTCTGCCGCCGCACATGCTGGGGTACACCAGCGACAATCCCGCTTCCGCAGATGCGATCCGCAGTTCCGAGGGGATGCTGGTCAAGAAGGCGGAACGCCGCATCAGGAGGTTCGGGGCTACTCACCGGGACGCGATGCGGCTGGCGCTGTGGGTGCGGGATGGTGAGCCGCCGGACAAGGCGCGCCGCATCGAGGCGAAGTGGCGCAATCCGGCGACACCGACGCTGGCGGCCCAGACGGACGCCGCGGTGAAGATGGTCCAAGCGGGCCTGCTGCCGCCGGAGTCTGACGTGGCTCTGGAGATGGCTGGCCTCACTGAGGATCAGCGCCAGCGGGTCGCCGCTGAGCGTCGCAGGGCGCAGGGCAGGCAGGTTCTGGAGCGTCTGGCGCAGGCCGGGAGTGAGGATGAGCCGGACCCGGACGTGGACCCGGAGGAGCCGGATGGCGACGAGGGTCTCTGACGGCGGCGCTTCGGCAGACCGCAACCGTCGGGCCCAACGCGGCTTGACGCGGATGTTGGTGCGGGACATGCGAGGGCTGCGGCGGCTCATCATTCCGTCGCGGCTCCAGGTAACGGTCCCGGACTGGATCGAGGCGGTGCGTGCGCTGGTTGACCAGTACGGGACGGCCTCGGCGTCGCTCGCGGCGGACTACTACGAGGCGGAACGGGTGGCGGCCCGGGTGACCGGCCGGTTCACGGTGCCGCTGTTGGATCCGCCGCCCGATGAGCAGGTGCAGAGCAGCCTGCGCTGGGCGACGAAGGACATCTGGGAGCGGGATCCCGATGATCCTGCGACTACCGACGCCCAGCGCGAGCCCCTGGACACCCGGCTGGCTCAGGCGGAGAAGAAGGCAAGGGCGGTCGCCCAGAAGCTCGTGACCGACCAAGGCCGCGGCACCGTCCAGGAGGCGGTGCGCCAGGACCGGCACGCTGTCGGCTGGGCTCGTACCGCCGCTCTGGGCGCCTGTCATTTCTGCAAAGCCCTCGCCATCCGGGGCATGGTCTACAAGCAGGAGACGGCCGGTTTTCAGGCCCATGACAGCTGCCACTGCGGCGCGGTGCCCGTCTTCAAGGGGCAGCGTTTTGAGCTGTCCGATCACGCACGTGAGTGGGAGCGGCTGTACCGCGAGTTCGCGGCGCCTCACTCGGGCGATCAGCTGAGGCGGTTCCGCCAGGCTCTCGCCGACCACGGGCACATGCCCGTTCTGTAATCCCCACGGTCGCCCTGGAGGTGACCTTTCTCAGCCCCTGGAGGGCCGTTTCATCATGCCCGAAAACGAGGAGACCGAGCAGGTCGAGCAGGAGCCGACGCAGTCCGAAACCGCCCCGGAGGCGGAGCAGGGCAAGACGGATCCGTGGGCCGACCCGGAGGCCGCGCGCAAGGAGATCGAGAAGCTGCGCAAGGAGGCGGCGAAGTACCGCACTTCCGCGAAGGAGCTTGAGCCCCTGGCCCGCAAGGCGAAGGAGCTTGAGGACGCGCAGAAGTCGGAGCAGGAGCGGCTTGCTGAGCAGCTGTCGCAGGCCGAGTCCCGCATCAAGTCGGTGCAGGCCCGTGCCGTGCGGTCCGAGGTCCGAGCCTTGGCTTCGGCCGGCTTCGCGGATCCGGACGACGCCCACGCCTTCCTGGACCTCGATTCGTTCGTCGATGACCAGGGCGAGATCGACTCGGACGGCATCAACGGCGCCCTCACCGAGCTTCTGAAGCGCAAGCCGCATCTTGCCAAGCCTGCCGACAACGGCCCCCGCCGTCCGGCTCCGGACCGTTCGCAGGGCTCCTCGGGCAACGGCAATCGAACCCCTTCCGACCCGGCGCAGGAATTCGCCGGGTTCATGAACCGGGCCCTTCAGGGCCGCTGAGAGAGGTAGATCATGGTTGCCACGGCGCCACTCAAGCTGTCGGACGTCGATCCGACTTTCCTGCCCGCCACCCTGGTGGGCCCGATCTTCGAGAAGTCCGTGGAGCAGTCCGCGGTCATGAGCCTTGCGCGCCGTGTGCCGCTGGCGATGTCGGCGAACACCGCCGTGCCGGTTCCGCTCGACGTGCCGACGGCCGACTGGGTCGACCAGGCGGGCCGTAAGCCGCTGGGCACGGGCGGCGTCGAGGTCAAGCAGATGAGCGGCAAGAAGATCGCCGTCCTCATCCCGGTGTCCATGGAGGTCGCCCAGTCCAATGCGGGCGGACTGTGGACCCAGCTTCAGGCGGACCTGCCGACCGCGTTCTCCCGGGCATTCGACCGGGCCACGATCCACGGCAAGACGATGAAGGGCGCCACCGGCCCGTTCGCCGACTATCTGGCGATGACGTCCAAGGCCGTCGCGCTGGGTACGGCGTCGCAGGCCACCGGCGGTATCTGGAAGGACATCGTCGATGGCATGGAAGAGATCATCGACGATGACTGGGACTACACCGGTACCGTCGCCGACTACCGCCTGAAGCCCAAGCTGCTGGGCGCCACTGACACCACGGGTCGCCCGATCCTCGTCGACACGACGATGCCGGGCACGGGTGCGGCGCTGGCCGGCTCACTGGTCGGCGAGCCGATCGCCTACTCGCGCAGCGTGTCGGGAAAGGTGCGGCGTCAGGCCACCTCGACGGACACGGGCCTGCGGGCGATCGGCGGCGACTGGTCGCAGACGGCCTACGGCGTGGGCATGGACATCACCGTCAAGATCAGCCGTGAGGCGACGTACATCGACGAGGACGGCGGCGTGCACAGCGCGTTCCAGGAGAACCTGGTGCTCCTGCTGGCGGAGGCGTACTACGGCTTCGTCCTGGGTGACCCGGAAGCCTTCGTGAAGTACACCGGCACCCCCTCGGGGACCTGATGGCTAGGGCTGTCCCGGCTTCCGCGCCGGGCGGGGCGGCCAAGCCGCTGCAAATCGTGGCCCGGGTCCATGCCATGCCCCCGGAGCACAACGCGGGGGCTGAGCACATGCTCGTCAGCATGCTGCGGCCCCTGGTGGACCGCGGCCACGACGTCGCCGTCTGGCTGTCCCGGTACGGCAAGGCTCACGAGCCGTATGAGTACCGGGGCATCCAGGTCGTGCCGCTGGAGGCCCGCCTCGACTTTGCCGCAGCGGTCCGCAAGGCCGACGTGCTCGTCTCCCATCTGGAGTGCGTCCCCAGTACAGCGGCTCTGGCCCGCGGATACAGCAAGCCGGTGGTGGTGATCTGCCACAACACACACCGGCCCACCTTCCGTGACATGGCCGCCGGCGGGACCGCCCTGGGCGTCTTCAACTCGCAGTGGATGCGAGCTGAGGCAGAACTCTTCCTCGCCGAGTACCCGAAGTCCGTCCGTCCGGCGGCCGAGCTGATCGTGCGCCCCCCGGTCTTCGCCGAGGAGTACACGACGAAGCCCGGCAAGAAGATCACGCTGGTCAACTGCAACCCGGAGAAGGGCGGCCGAGTCCTGGAGGCCCTGGCCCGCCGGATGCCGGACACCGAATTCATGGCGGTGCGCGGCGCCTACGGCGAGCAGGTGCTACCCGACCTGCCGAACGTCGAGATCGTCGAGCACATCGACGGGACGCAGATGAGAGAGCGGGTCTATGCCCGCACTCGAGTCCTGCTGATGCCGTCCTCCTACGAGTCGTGGGGCCGGGTCGGCGTCGAGGCGCTCGCCTCGGGCATCCCCGTGGTTGCCCACCCGACGCCCGGCCTGTGCGAGTCGCTGGGCGAGGCGGGCATCTTCGTGGACCGCAGGGACGTCGACGGCTACGAAGCGATCCTGCGGAAGCTCGCCGCGCCGGCCGAATATCGGCTGGCGGCGAAACGGGCGAAGGCCCGCAGTGCAGAGATGGACCCGGCGGACGACCTGGCCGCCTGGTGCGATGCGGTGGAAGCCCTGGCGTAAGGAGGCACCGATGGTCTTCGTGGCTCCGACGGCCGAGGAGCTCGGCCTGACCCTTGGCCTGGAGGAGATTGACGGCGCCCGCGCCGACTTCCTGATCGCGAAGGCTGTTTCTCTATGCCTTTCGGTCGTCAAGCCGCTGCCTGACGAGGCCGATGCGGTCGTGCTGTCGGTGGCTGGTCGGGCCTACGTGAATCCGCAGCAGGTTTCCTACGAGACGATCGGCCCCATGTCGGTGCAGCGCCCCAGCGGCTCGGGCGGCCTGTACTTGACGAAGGCGGACAAGGCGGCCCTCAAGTCGCTGGCCGGCCGCGGCGGCGCCTTCACGGTGGACCCGACGCCGACGACGGCCGACCCGTCGCCGACCTGGCCGATGGACGACAGCTTCGGGCCGGGCCTGGAGTACGAGCCCGGCTGGGGGTGGGTCTGAGTGCCCGCCCCGTACCCGTATGGGGAGACCGTGGTGCGCCTGCGCCGCGGCCCTTCGCCCGGCCGGGACCCACGAGGGCAGCCCCTCCCAGGCCCACTGACGGAGACTCCCATCGCCGGGTGCGTAGTGGCGCCGCGCGCGGAGACGCCCTCGGTGGGCGGGTCCCAGCAGCAGGAGCGGGACACGGTCATCATCGGGTACACCGTGTACGCGCCGCCCGGCACGAGCGTGCGGACAACGGACCAGTTCCGGATCCGCTCACAGGTGTGCGAGGTGACAGGCGAGCCGGGCAACTGGGGGCGGAGTCCCTTCACTGGGCTGCGGGGTCCGGTGCAGTTCGCCGCGGACCGCGTTACCGGCTAGGTCGGGCCTGCTCGACAGCGGCCATCAGTTTCTGGGCGGCGTCGTTGCTGCGGCGGGGGATGGACAGGCTGTGCGGGTCGGACTGGGGCGGCCGGCCGCCAGCGAGGAGACTCTTCGATTCGTCGGCGGGTGCACTGCCTGGCAGTACGAACTGCACGTAGCCGTGGAATGCCCAGGTGGCTGGCTTGAGCCTGGTTCCGGTGACGTCGGCGGCCCGGATACGGAACTCGCGTGCCTGCTGCCCGACTTCCTTCTTCGTGATGGTGATCCATTCGCCGTCGAAGCTGACGCTGCCCTGTACGCCCTTGACGTCCATGCCGTCCCCCTTGAGTTGAAAGGGGTCCATGATGCCCGCGAAGTTCAAGATGTCCAAAAGGGGTGTCAGGCGACTGCTCAAGTCCCGGATGATCCAAGCGGACATGCTGCACCGGGCCGAGCGGATCGAGACCGCAGCCCAAGCCATTGCGCCGGTAGGCGGCCCGAGCGATCCGCATCCCGGTCGCTACAAGGCATCGTTCGTGGTGACGACCACAGCCCGCGGGGGCCACCGCAAGGACAGGGCGACGGCCACGGTCACCAACACGGCGTACTACGCCCGCTGGGTGGAGTACGGCACCGAGCGCGTCCCCGCTCACCACGTGCTGCTGCGTGCGGCTAGGGCGGGGGGCGGCTAATGGCGGCTGTCGGATCCGTCGACGTTGAGCTTCTCCTGATCGGCGCGGTGCAGGCGAAGGTCGGCGCCGGCGTCGCGGTCAGGGACGAGGTCGACAACAACCTCCTCGAGGAGCTCCCCACCATTCAGATCAACGTGGTGGGCGGTGACGATGACGGCTTCCGGCTCGACCGGGCTCTGGTCGACATCGACGTGTACGCGGCCACCCGCGCTGAGGCGATCGCGCTGGCTCAGGTGGTCCACGCCTTCGTCCTTACCGAGCTCCGCGGCTCGACTTCGGCCACCGCTGTGATCGGCCGCACTGGCACGATCTCCCGCCCCGCCGTCCGCCCCTACGAGAACACCGCCCTCCGCAGGGTGGGCGGCACCTACGAGATCCACAGTCACCCGGTCGACTGACCGGTCGGGCCCGCGCCGGACCCCTCAACACCCGCCCGTGCGCGGGCTCTTCCATGTCTGGAGACATCATGGTCAACATCACCCGCGCCAGCGATCTCACGATGGTCGGCGCCAACGGTGGCGGCTGGGTCGCCCCGGTCGGCACACCCGCGCTGGCTTCACCGCTGACACAGCCGACGGACCCGTGGGCGGCGCTCGGCGCGATCTCGGACGACGGCCTCGTCAATGGCTGGGACGAGGACTCGCAGGAGTTCACCCCGTGGGGCCTCACCAGTCCGTTCCGCACCCAGATCACCAAGTCCGTGCGGACGTTCCAGGCGACGATGTGGGAGACCTCTCGCGTGCCGGTCATGAGCCTGCACTACCGGCTCGACGAGGCCGACCTGGTGCCCGACGGTGGCGGCATCACCTCGTTCGCCGAGACCGCGTCGCCGACCCCGGACCGCCGCGCCTTCTGGTTCATCGTCCTCGACGGCGAAAGCGCCCGCGGCTTCTACGTCCCTCAGGGCGAGATCAGCGAGCGCTCCGACGTCACGTACAAGCAGGACGAGATCTCCGCCTTCGAGTGGACGATCACGACCTACCCGGACGCGGCGGGCAACACGGTCTACCACGTCGACAAGCTGCCGGTCACGCCTGCTGACCCGCTGTCCTGAGCTGGGTGGGCGGGTCTTTCTGCTGGCGCGGGCCCGACCCGCCCACCCTTCACCATCCCTGCCCGCGCCGTAATGAAGGAGGCCCGCGCCCATGGCCGCGAACCGATCTGTGAGCACCACTCGCACCACCCCGAAGGCCCGCCCTGCGCGGCCGGCCGCGCCCGCCGAGAAGGTGGGGCCGGCTGAGGCGCAGGAGATCGAGGCCGCCGGCCACTACGTGCCCGCCACGCTGTGCGGCTCGGAGGTCGAGATCGTCCCGTCCGGCGCCTGGCGCCAGTCGTCGATGCGCAAGCTGCGGCTTGGCGACATGGACGGCTTCATGGAGGACGTCCTCAGCCCCGACAGCTACGAGCTCTACCTCGAGATCGACCCCACCAACGAGGAGATCAACGCGTTCATGGAGGACGCCAGCGAGGCGGCTGGAGAGAGCCTGGGAAAGTCCGGTGGACCCAAGGCGTCGTCGAGGAGCACGCGGAGGCGGTAGAGGCCGACCTCTGGCGCTACTACCAGCGCGACCTCCTCGACGTGCACCGCGGGGACATGACGTGGCGGCAGGTGCGGGTCCTGATCCAAAACCTGCCCCCCGAGTCGGCGACGATGACCGCGCTGCGAAACGAGATGACGGCCGAGGAGTACGAGCAGCAGGCCCGCGGTGGAGAACCGGAGAAGGGCCGCTGGTCGATGGCGGAGCAGTTGCTGGCCGGCATCACGGACTCACTGCACCAGCTGGAGTACATCCTCGTCGTGGCCAACTCGGACGGTAAGGGCCGCAAGCCCAAGCGCCCGGAGCCGATGCGGCGCCCGGGTGTAGGTGGCGGCAAGAAGCGCGAGGAGCTGTCGGAGCGCGGCGCGACGGTCCTCTTCGAACTGATCAACGGCGGCGCGGCCTGACGCGCGGGAGGAGGCTCCCGTGGCGATCACTGTCGGCTCGGTCGAGGTCGATGTCATCCCCAATACGAAGGGGATCTATCGGCGGCTAACTCGCGATCTCGTCGCTGCCGCCACCAGGGCCGGCGAGGATGCTGGTGATGCCGCCGGCCGCGCCTTCGGGCCGGCCATGTCGGGAGCGGTCGACGACACGGTCGCCACCCGCATCGGTCAGCAGTTGGGTCAGCAGATCTCCGCCCGCATCACCGCGACAATCCGTGACGCGATGCGGGACGGCATCAATCAGGGCGGGCCTGCGGCGCGGCCCGCCGCCGTGCGGCAGGGCGACCAGACGGGCGGCGCGTTCTCCCGAGCGCTGAAGACCCGCCTGGAGGCAGCATTTCGCTCGCTGCCGAAAATCAACATCGACGCGAACACCAGCGAGGCCGACGCGGATCTGCAGGCGCTGCGGGTCCGCATGGAGACTCTCGCCGGCAAGCGCATCGGCATCGACATCGACGCCGGGGCGGCCAAGACTGAGATCAAGCTGATCGAGGCCGAACTGACCCGCCTGGGCGCCTCGCATCCGAACGTGCAGGTGCGGGCAGACACGGCAGCAGCACTGACGCAGCTTGCCGCGGTGCGGGCAGAGATCGACGCGGTCGACGGCAAGCGGGCCCGCATCGACGTCGACACCTCCGGAGCTGTCGGGGCAGTCCTTCACCTGGCCGTCGCGATCGGCGGCCTTGCGCTCATCCCCGCCATCCCCATCCTCGCTGCAGGAATCGGCTCCATCGCCTCAGCCGCCGTCGCGGCCGGGGCCGGTATCGGCGCGCTCGCAGCCGTTGCCATCCCCGCCTTCGTCGGCATCGCCGGGGCGCTGCAGGCGCAGAAGGCGGCGCAGGAAGCCGCGTCGACGGCGACGACTCGGGGCGGGCAGTCGGCCAGTCAGGGGGCCTCGAAGGCTCTGCAGATGGCTGGCGCCCAGCAGGCCCTGGCGTCGGCCCACCGCAACGCCGCCCGCCAGATCGGACAGGCCGAGCAGGCGGTCACGGACGCCGTGCGCACCGCAGCGGAGGCGAACGAGAGGGCGTCCGACCAGGTCAAGGAATCGCGTCGGTCGCTGGCTGACGCGGTGCAGCAGGCCGCGGACCGACAGAGGGACGCGGCAGAGCGGGTTACGCAGGCCGAGGACACGCTGGCGGACGCCCAGCGCACAGCCTTGCAGGCTCAGCGGGATCTGACGCAAGCCCGCAAGGACGCGGCCCTGGAGCTGGCCGAGCTGGGGGACCGGCTGGCCAACGCGCAACTGTCCGAGCGGGACGCCGTCCTGTCGGTACAAGAGGCGCAGGACCGGCTGCAGAAGGTCAACGCGGTCGGCTCGAAGGCCAGCGAGGTCGAGCGGCAGCGCGCCCAGCTCGGCTACGACCAGGCCGTCCAGCGGCTCAAGGAGCAGCAAGCCGAAACGAAGAACCTGAAGGCGGAGAAAGCGGCGGCGGACAAGGCCGGCGTCGAGGGCTCCGACACCGTCAAGGCCGCCCACGAGCGCATTGCCGAGGCTGAGCGGAACGTCGGCGAGCAGCAGAAGGCGCTGGGCAAAGCACGGGCCGAAGCCGCACGTCAGCAGATCGAGAATCAGCAGGACATCGCGACAGCGCAGGAGAAGGTCGCCGAGTCCCAGCGCAACGTCACCCGCGTCCAGGAGGACGGCGCCCGCTCCGTGGCCCGCGCCCAGGAGAGTCTGGTCGCAGCCCAGCAGTCCGCCGCCGACTCGATCGCGTCAGCTCAGCGTCAGATCGCCTCCGCGCAGCAGTCGGCAGCCTCGACAGCGGCCGGGGGCATTGATCAGGCTGCCGCCGCCCAGGAGAAGTACCTGGCCGCCCTGGCGAAGCTGTCGCCGGCGGCGCGGCAGACTTTCAACGCCTTCACCCGCCTGAGCGGCGCGTTCAAGACGTGGTCGACGTCGCTACAGCCCCAGGTGATGCCCATCTTCACCCGGGCGCTGGATGGGCTGCGCAACAGCCTTCCGGGTCTCACGCCGTTCGTACTGGCCGCCGCACGCGCGATCACCACACTTCAGGACCGAGTGTCGGCCGGCTTCAAGAGCCCCTGGTGGAAGTCATTTAAGTCAGACCTCGCGGGCTCTGTGGAGCCCGCGATCGTCGGCCTGGGCGCTTCCTTTGGCCGCATTTTCCGAGGCATGGCCGGCATCGTCCAAGCCTTCCTGCCCCACATGGATTCGATCTCCGCGACCATGCAGCGGATCACTGGCCGGTTCGCCACGTGGGGAACCAGCCTCAAGGGTTCCCCGCAGTTCGAGCGGTTCCTGTCGTACTCGGCGGAGCAGGCGCCGATTCTGGCGCGAGCGCTCGGCGATGTCAGCTCGGCGTTCTACCAGATCGCGAAGGCGGCAGCGCCGCTGTCGGGGCCGGCGCTGCAGATTCTGGGCGCCGTGGCGTCGGCGATCGCGTCGATCGCCGAGACCCTGCCGTGGCTGATCCAGCTGTTCTACCTGGCGTGGATCGCGACGAAGCTGTGGACGCTCGCAATGATCGTCTTCAACTTGGTCATGAGCGCCAACCCGGTCGTCCTGATCGTCCTGGCTGTGCTGGCGCTCGTCGCCGCGGTCGTCTACGCCTACAAGAACTTCGAGTGGTTCCGCGACATCGTCAACACGGTCTGGTCGGCGATCCAGACGGCCGCCATGTGGGCCTGGAACAACGTCCTCAAGCCCATCTTCGACGCCTTCGCAGCCGCCTTCCGCGTCATCGCCGACGTCGCCATGTGGCTCTGGAACACCGTCCTGAGCCCGGTCTTCAGCTTCATCGGCACTGCCGCGAAGATCCTGATCACGATCATCGTGACCCTCCTCGTCCTCCCCTACGTCCTCGCCTTCAAGGCGATGGCTGCGATCGCGAGTTGGCTGTGGGAGAACGTCCTGTCGCCCGTCTTCGGGTGGATCGCAGACAAAGCGGTCTGGCTGTGGCAGGAGAAGATCAAGCCCACCTGGGATGTGCTGAAGGTCGGCATAGGACTGGTCGCGGACAAGATCAAGGAGCTGTGGAACACCTACGTCAAGCCGATCTTCGGCTGGATCGGCGAGAAGGCGGTCTGGCTCTGGACTGAAAAGATCAAGCCCGCCTGGGACCTCTTCAAGCTCGGCTTGAAGCTCCTCGGTGACAAGATCAAAGAACTCTGGAACGACTACGCGAAGCCGATCTTCGGCTGGATCGGCGACAAGGCCAAGTCGCTCTGGGACAAGTCCCTCAAGCCCTCCTTCGACCTGATCAGGAAGGGCGTCAAGGCCGTCGGGGACAGCTTCGAGGACGCGAAGGACTTCATCGGCAGGGCCTGGGCCAAGGTGCAGGACATCGCCAAGAAGCCCGTTCGCTTCATCATCGACAAGATTTACAACGGCGCCATCGTGCCCACGTGGAACAAGGTGGCATCGGCGTTCGGGGCCCCAGAGATCAAGCCGATGAACATCAAGGGCTGGGCGACTGGTGGTGTCCTGCCCGGCTACACCCCGGGTCGGGACGTGCACCGCTTCGTATCGCCGACCGGCGGCGCGCTGGACCTGTCCGGCGGCGAGGCCATCATGCGGCCCGAGTTCACCCGCGCGGTGGGCTCCGGCTTCATCTCCACCATGAACAAGATCGCGAGCAGTCGCGGCGCCACCGGCGTCAAAGCTGCCCTCGCTCCCGCTCTCGGCGGCAACCCCATGCCCAGCCAGCAGTTCGCCAACGGCGGCATCTTCGACTGGGTCGGCAAAACGGTGAAGGGCGTTGGATCCAAGGCCTGGGACGGCGTAAAGAAGGGCGCGTCGTGGCTGGCAGACACCGTCGAGGCGTCGGCGCGCGCGGGCCTCAACGGCATCGTCAACCCGCTCATGGAGTCCTTTCCCGGCGCCGCCGGCAGCTTCGGAAAGATGATCCGCCGCATCCCCAAGAAGATCCTCGACAGCATCTTCGGGTACAGCGAGAAGGCCGACAAGAAGGGAGCCGGCGGGATCGGCGGCCCCCGCATGCAGGCCGGACTCAAGTGGGCCCGCACACAGAACGGCTTGCCGTACCAGTGGGGCGGCAACGGCAACCCCAGCTGGGACTGCTCCGGCTTCCTCTCCGCGATCGAGTCCGTCATCCGCGGCCAGAAGCCGCACAGGCGTTGGGCGACCGGGTCTTTCGCCGGGAGGACGGCACCTGGGGGCTGGGTCCTCAACGGCAAGTCGCCGTACCAGATCGGCATCACCAATGCCGGCGTTGGCCACACGGCAGGCACGATCAACAAGGTCAACGTCGAGAGCAGGGGAGGTGACGGCGTCGTCGTGGGCAGTCGGGCGCGCCCGGCTACCGCCGCCATGTTCACCCACCGGTACGGCTTCATGCCCGGCAAGTACGACTCCGGCGGCTACCTCCAGCCCGGCCTCAACCTCGCTTACAACGGCACCGGCCGACCGGAGCCCGTCTTCACGTCACAGCAGGCCAACGCCCTGACGCGCCTGGCTGTAGAACCTGCGGCGGGCGGCTTCGCCCCAGGGCAGCCGGTGACGCTGATGGTGAAGGACGGTCCGACGCTGCAGGCATACGTGGCAGGTGTGGCCGACGGCCGCGTCGATGCGGGCCTGACGCAGGTGCGCCGCCAGCTCGAGAGGAGGTAACCCCGTGCCGATGATCGTGGATCCGGATGCTCCGCTGGTGGAGCCGCCGGTCGTGGTGGTCAGTCCGGACGGGTGGCTGTCGGCTGCCGTGGACGAGACGTGGGCGGGGGTGACGCTGGCGGTCGACTACACCGCCGGCACCCCCCTCGCGGGCGCGGCCAACGTGCGGAAGGTTCGCATCATGCGCACCGACCCGGCCGCCACCGCGGCGGTCACGGTACGCAGCGCCGACCTGGCGTGGGCCATCAGCGGGGTCGGGACGGCGTATGACCATGAGGCGCCGCTCGGCGTGGCTGTCATCTACACGGCCGTGCCGACCTTCGAGGACGGCACGACGGGCCCCTCGTCGAGCCTGTCCGTGACGGTGTCCGCCCCGGACCGGGGGCCCCGCGATGTGTGGATCAAGTCCGTGGATGAGCCTGGCCTGTCGGCCCGGGTGACGGTCACCTCGTGGCCCGACCTCACCTGGGGCGCCCGGATCGAGCAGTCCTCGGTGGAGGGCAGCCCGTTCCCCGTGACGTCGCAGGACGTGTACGGAGCGCCGGCCAGTGACATGACCGTGGATGCCGAGGGCAGCCAGATTGAAATCCTGGAGCGGCTGCTGACCACACCGGGCGTCCGTCTCATCCAGACCCGGCCGGACTACCACCGCCCCGACCAGTACGTGCTGCTCAGCGACGTCAAGCAGGGCATGTACTCGACGCCGGACCTGGCCCGCAGCTACTCGATGGGCCTCACGCAGGTGGCCCGCCCGGACACGGCGGGCCAGCCGCTTCGGGTGCCGGGCTGGTCGTGGGACGAGCTTGCGGTCCAGTTCGCGACGTGGGATGCGGTCGAGGCGAGTTACTCCTCGTTCGCGTCGCTGTCGGTGGACGGGGCCCTGTAGTGCAGCCGATCCCGGCCGCCGCCCTGGCGGCCCTGACCGGCGCCTGTCGGCGCCCCTACCGGGCCGAGTGGACGAACGACGGCGGCCAGACGTGGACGCCGTGCGGCTTGGTCGCCGGCTCGGCGCAGGTGCAGGGTGACCGCACCGCCGACGTCCGTTACAGCGCATCCGCAGCGGTGACGGGGCTACCGCTCGGGCGCGACGGGATCAACCCGATCTCGACGAACATCCGCCTGTGGCAGGGCATCCAGCCGCCCCGGTCCCAGCCCATATGGATTCACGCCGGCCGCTACACCGTGGCCCGGCCCCGCAAGATGAAGACGGGCATCGAGGTGGAGCTCAACGGCCTCGAGGACGAGATCCGGGCAGCAGAATTCCCGGTCGCTCGCACAGTGGGACCAGGCTCCGCGCGCAGCCTGGTGGAGACCCTCGTCGCCGAGGCCCTGCCTGGGGTGCCGGTGGCGTGGCGTGCGGGTGTCGACCCGGACACCCGGATACGGCAGATCGTCGCCTCGGAAGACCGGTGGGCGGTTCTGTCCGGCGGGTCGGACACGTCGGGTGCGGCGACGGGAATCGCGACGGCCCTGGCTGGTGAGCTGTGGGTGGACGCTCGCGGCATCGTCACCGTCGGCCCGGTCCCGACCCTTTCGGACCCAGTCGTGTGGGCCATCGGCCGCGGCGTGGGCGGCGCGCTGATCCAGCCGCAGCCCGAGCAGACCGCCGAGGGCCTCGCCAACGTGTGGGTGGTCACGGGCGATGCGGGCGACGGGGCACCGTCGGTCGGCCCCGTGTACGCATACGACGACGACCCCGGCTCGCTCACCTACGCCGGACCCGACCCCGTGAACGACCCGCTCGCCCCGCAGCGGTTGGGTCTGACGTGGGTGCGGGTGCGCACGGAACGCTACTCATCGAGCCTCATCACCACGGTCCCTCAGGCGCGGGACGTCGCGCGCGCGAAGCTCGCGGACTCCCTCGGCGTCCAGTCGACGCTCTCCCTCACCGCCGCCTGCAATCCGGCCCTGGAGCCTGGCGACGTCGTCTCGGTGGAGACGGAGCCGGGGACCTGGGAGTCCCACATCATCGACCGCCTGTCGTACACGCTCGGCGCCCCGTCCATGTCCTGCTCTACCCGCACGACGGCGAGGAGGATCACGTGAGCGCAGCGGACGACCTGGGCCGCGCCTTGGCCGGTCAGGGCGGCACGGGCCCGCAGACCATCAGCGCGCAGGTCGTCGACGTCACCGAGACGGGCGTCAACTTGGACTACGAGGGCGCGCTGCTGATCGACGTGTCGTGCCCGGACTCCTACCGCAACCGCCAGGCAGGCGACTGGGTGGCCGTGCGGCCCGGCACGGTGCCGGTCGTCCTGTGGCGGCTCGGGCCGGACCCCGGAGAGACCGACGAGGAGACGCTCCGGGAGGTTGCCGAGGAGGTGGCCGCCGACCTGCAGGTCGTGCGCGCCGTGACCTGGGGAACCGGGGCACCGGCGGGCATCGGCTGGCAAACCGCAACGGCAGTCCTCGGCCGCAAGACGAGCGCGGGCAAGGTCGAGCTCTACCTTCAGCTCGGCTCCGAGACGGACCCCTCACCGACCGCCCCGGCAGGGCGCGCCCCGTCCCCAGTCTCCATCTCCCCGACAGCGTCCGGGACCTGGCGCAACGAGCGGCCGGACGACTACGCCGATCACCCCACGCAAGGGGACTGGACCGGCCGCGGTAACAGGAGGGGTGGCTGGTTTTACGGCACCGCCATCGCCGCCGCCTGCGCGGGGAAGACCGTCAGCTCGATGAAAGTCGACTTCACCCGGCGGACCGGCAGCGGGGTCAATGCGAAGAGGCCTCTGCACGTCTACCTGCACGACGAGACCTCGCCCCCGTCCGGGCAGCTCAGCCTGCCGACCGGACCGGAGGAACTCCTCTCCCTGTCGGCCGGCGGCAAGGGCACGGCCACCCTGCCCGCCTCCTGGGTCACGGCTCTGGCCTCCGGGTCCATGCGCGGCCTCGGTATCTACGCCTCCGGGCCTGACGACTACATGTCCGTCTCCGGCGGGCGCATCACGATCACTTTCTCAGCCTGATAGGGGGCCCATCTTGGCGACCATCGGATACGCCGACCTGCCCGTGCCCGACGGTGGCGATGCCCCCGACAGCCCGGCTGCTCTGGCGGCGCTGGCCACGGTCATCGACCCGCACCTGATCCAGCACGTCGCCAACACCGCCGAGCGCGACAGCGTCTACTCGGCAGCCCCGCTGCACACGGTCGTCAGCGCCGAGGACGGCAGCCTGTGGATCAAGACCAGCGCCACGCTAAACGTCTGGGCCACGATCTACGAGCCGCTCCCGCCCTGGCAGAACCTCACCCTGGAGTCCGGGCTCATCCCCAACGGCGGCCATACCCCCCAGTACCGCATCATCGGCCAGCGGGCCCACGTCCGCGGCAGGGTCGAGCGGTTCAACCAGTTGACCCTCGACGGGTCCTCGGGGATGACGCTCGCGGCCGTTCCCGAAGAGGCGCAGCCGGCCGACGGCATCGCGTGCTGGGCGGGCGGCCAGTCGCTCACCGGCGACCCCGTCACCGCCGTGTGCAGGGTCGAGGCCGTCACGACCTACAAGTTCTACAGCCAGGACGGCTCGGGCGCGGCCTGGGTCGACATCACCGGCTCCTACTGGCTCGACTGAGAGGACGGCATGCCCCTCTACACCTTCGGTGGTACCCCCGCCGACGTCCTCACCGACTCGGCGGGGAACGTGGTGCCCAACTACCCCGTTCTCGTGCGCGTCGCGGGAACGGGCGAGCTGATCACCGCACTGTTCGAGGTCGACGGCACGACGCCGATCGGGGAGCTGCGCACGAACCTCGCATCGTCCAGCACGCCCGGAGCGATACGGCCGTTCAAGGCCGACGCCCAGGCGATCGAATACGAATACCTGGACGGCAACAACAACCCGGTCCGCTGGTACCAGGCCGGCCGGGAGCTCGCCGCCTCGGCGATGCAGGCAGCCGAGGGCTTCACCGCCGACCTGGCGGACAAGCTCGACAAGACCGGCGGCACGATCACCGGCAGCCTGGCCGTCACAGGGAACATGACCGCGCCGAACGTGCTCGACGCCCCGGCAGCCCGCCTCTTCGTTGTCACGGGAGCCGTCGGCAACGGCGTCGCAGACGACCGGGCGGTCATCCAGGCACAGCTCGACGCCGCGCACACGGCCGGTGGCGGGATCGTGCTCATCCCCGGCGGCAAGACCTACGGTGTGAGCACGTTCCTCGTCGTGTACGACAACACGACGATCTGGGCTTACGGGGCGACCCTCAAAGCGACCGGCAACAGTGGGCTCTTGAGGAACTTCCTCAGCAGCGAGACGTTCGCCCTCTACGCCGGGCACTCCCACATCAGCGTCCTGGGTGGCACCTGGGACGGCAACGCAGCCGACGGCGGTGTTGGCACGGTGACCGCGACGACGAACGTCATGGGATTCATCCACTGCGAGGACATCACAGTCCGGGACGCCACGATCACCAACGTGAGCAGCGCCCACGGCGTGGAGTTCAACTCCACCGCCCGCGGACGCGTGCTGAACTGCCAGTTCCTCGGCTTCAAGGACAACGCAGGCGGCTCCCGCGACTACTCCGAGGCCGTCCAGATCGACATGGCCGTCTCCGGCAGCGCGGCCATCGGCGACTTCGATGAAACTCCGTCGAAGGACATCCTGATCGAGGGCTGCTACGTCGGACCGTCCAGCCGGCTGGGCTCCTTCGGCCGCGGCTTCGGCTCGCACATGCTGCGCTCCGGCGTCTACTACTACGGCATCCGGATCATCGGCAACCGCATCGAAGGCGTGAACCAGCAGGGCATCTACGGCTTCGGATGGCGCCGCGCGGTCATCTCCGGCAACGTCATCTCCGGCTCCGGCCTGTCCGGCATCCAACTGTCGCGCCCCGACCCGTCCGGCTCCGCGCCGGCGGAGGGCTACACCATCAACGGGCGCAACATCGCCATCGTCGGCAACACCGTGGAGGGCGCCCAGGACGCCAGCGGCATCCGCGTCTACGGCTCCTCCGGCGGCACTTACGACCAGGTCACCATCGCCGGGAACAGCGTGCTGGGCTTCGCGACGGACGCCAGCAACGGCATCCACGTCGAATACTGCTCGCGGCCCAACGTCACCGGAAACACGGTCTCCGGCACCCAGTCCACCGGCATCGTGGTGTTCACCTCCGACGGCGCCAACGTCGGCTCCAACACCATCCGCAGCGTCGGCTCCAACGGCGTCAACGTGACCGGCTGCACCGGGGCGCAGATCGCCGGGAACACCGTGGACGAGACAGCCACCAACCACGGCATCTTCGTCAGCACCTCCAGCGCTGTGGCCGTGCAGGGCAACCGGATCAACGCCGCCGCATCCGCCGGCATCCGGCTGTCCACCAGCGCTACCGGCTGCCTCGTCGTCGGCAACCAGGTCCGCAAGGGCAGCGGCGCCACCCTCAGCGGCATCTCGCTGGACGCCTCGGCCACCAGCGCGGTCGTCCTCGACAACGACCTGACGGGCAACTCCTGGTCCGCGAGCACGGCCCTGCCGGTGTCCACCGCCGCGCCCGTCACCGGCCCCGGCAACATGACCGCCGTACCGGGCTCGAACCTGGTCGACACCGACCTGACGGCGCTGCCCGCCCTCGAGGCGGCACTGCGCCCCACCAGCCGGTACGAGACGACCAGCCGCCTGCGCTGCGGAACGGCGTCCACCCCGACCAGCGGCAGCCTGTACTTGGTGCCGATCTGGCTGCCCAAGGGCCTGGTCGTCTCCAACATCACGTTCACATCGGGCGGCACCGCCGCGGTGACGCCGACGAACTGGTGGTTCACCCTGCACAACTCCAGCCGCGTCGCTCTGGCCAGGACCGCTGACCAGACGACAAGCGCCTGGGCGGCGAACACCGTCAAGACGCTCGCCATCGCCCAGACGACCGCAGGCGCGGGCACCTCGTACACCACCACCTATGCGGGGTTGCACTACCTCGGCGTCATGGTCAAGGCCACGACCCAGCCGAACATCGTCGGTGAGGGCTCCGTGGCCGACGTCGTCGCCTCCGTGAGCCCCGGCTTCGGCGGCACGGACACCGGCATGACCACCCCGCCGACCGTGACCGCCGGCGCGTTCACCGCCGGAGCCTTCGGCGCCGGCTCCGGAATCATGGCCTACGCCTACGTCGCCTGACCCACCCCACCATCAAGCCCCGAGCCGCCGGCCGGGGCTTTCGTCATGCCCCGAGGAGGACGCATGGCTACACCCATGACGGCCGACCAGTTCATCAAGGCCCTGCGCGCCGAAGGCGTCAAGGTCGTCGAGGTCGGCAGCTGGCGCACCCACAACCGGAACTCCAAGGGCGCCTGGGGCCCCGTCCATGGCGTGATGATCCACCACACCGTGACGAAGGGGACGGCGAACACCGTCAACATTTGCCGCGACGGGTACGCGGGCCTTCCCGGACCGCTGTGCCACGGCGTCATCGCCAAGGACGGCACGGTCCACCTCGTCGGCTACGGCCGCTGCAACCACGCCGGCTCCGGAGACGATGACGTGCTCGCCGCGGTCACCGCCGAACGCACGCTGCCGACGGACAACGAGGCCAACACCGACGGCAACGCCCGGTTCTACGGCTTCGAGTGCGAGAACCTCGGCGACGGCAAAGACCCGTGGCCCGCCGCCCAGGTTGAGGCCATCGTCCGCGCGTCGGCCGCGATCGTCCGCGCCCACGACTGGGGCCAGGACGGCGACACGTCCGTCATCGGCCACAAGGAATGGCAGCCCGGAAAGATCGACCCCCACGGCCCCGGGGTGTCCATGCCGGACATTCGCAAGCGCGTCGCCGAGCGGATCAAGCATGCCGCCAACTGGACGCCGGGCACCGCGACGCCCCCCACCACCCCGCCGCCGGCACCCAAGCCGCCAACCACCGAGGAGCGGATCACCGCCCTCGAGAAGCGCGTCACCGCGCTGGAGAAGGAGTCCTGACATGCGCGTATTCGGAAGAGAGCCGGTCGTAGTCCTGAACGCCCTGGCCGCCATCCTCGGCCTGGTCGTCAGCCTCGGCGTCACGAGCCTCACCGCCACGCAGGCCGCCGGGATCGTCGGTTTCGCCACCGCGATCCTCGGCTTTATCGCCGCAGCCATGACCCGCCCCGTCGCGCCGCAGGCTTTCACCGCCGTCGTCGCAGCCGGCGCGGTCCTCGTCGGTGCCTACGGGTACGAGGTCTCGCAGGAGACGGTCGGCGCCATCAACGTTGCCGCACTCGCCGTGCTGACGCTGATGACCCGCACCCAGGTCAGCCCGTCCTCGCCCTCGGCGCCGGCCAAGCCCACGGCGGTCTGATGCCGTGCCGTGCGGCCCGGCGGTTGAGCAAGTACCTGGGCCGCCGCGGCATCTTCCTGCTGATCCTCGGCGTCGGTAAGACTTGCTTCGGCGTGGGCTTCATCGTCCAGCCTCCCGACCCGCGCGGCCTTGAACTTCTCACCGACCGCTGCCCGCTGGATGCTTGGGCGTGGGTGTGGATCCTCGCCGGGCTGGTCACCTTCGGCTCCGCGTTCCTCCGCATCGGCCGCGACCGGGTCGGCTTCATCGCCGCCATGATTCCCCCCATCGTGTGGGCCACCGCCTACACAGTCGCCGTCATCTCGGGGACCTTCCCCCGCGGCGGGTTCATCGCAGTCTGGTACCTGACCGCGCATGTCGGGGTCATCATGTGGGCCGCCACGGTGCCCGAGTATTCGGTCCCCCCACTTCCGCGGCGAGCCCGGAAGGCGGAGGGCCCGTGAGTATCTGGGCAAGTGTCGTGGCCGGCTTCGGCACGGTGGGGATGATCCTCGCCGGGTTGTTCGCGGCGCGCGCCACAAGGGCCGCAGCCTCGGCGACGGCGGAGGCTACGGCTGCGGCGGCACGAGCGCAGGCAGAGCCGGAGCAACGGCGCGTGGACCTGGAAACGTTCAAGACGCTGCGGCAGGACATGCAGGGTGAGCTGGCGGAGCTCCGCACGGAGACGCGATCCCTGAAGTGGCTTGTCAGGTCGTTCGCTGGCTACGTGGGGGAGCTGACGGCGCAGATGCGCAGCCATGGGATCGAACCACCGGCGCCGCCTCAGCGGGTCGACGAGTACAACCGCACAGGAGTCTGAACCGCCCCTCCCGCCTTCCCGGCGGGAGGGGCTTTCGTCATGCCCAGGCGCTGTTCATCAGACGGTCGTTACCCGGGGAGTGCTGAACAACCATGCATGTCCGGGCGTGCAGTTCCTGGAATCCGTCTATCAAACGGTTCATCAACCGCTACCGTTCAAGAAGGCACCCCCACCCCTTTTATGAACCGGAGGCCCCGTGGCCCTAGTTGGACTCGTCCGCGTATCAACCGACAAGCAGAACGTCGACCGACAGCACGACGCCCTCGACTCCATCTGCATCAAGGTCTTCGAAGAGAAGATCTCCGGCAAGCTCGCCGTCGACGAGCGCCCCGGGCTCAGCGCCGCACTCGACTACCTCCGCGAGGGCGACATGCTCTGCGTACAGGAAGTCGACCGCCTCGGCCGCGACACCCTCACCGGCCTGATGACCCTCGCCGAGCTCTTCAAGCGCGACATCTCCGTCAAGGTGCTGGACGGCGTGGGCGCCGGCGAGCACACGGAGATGAACCTCCTCCTCGAACTCGCCCTGGTGCTCGCGTCCGAACGGCGGCGCGACATCGTCAGGAAGACCAACGACGGGCTCGCCGCAGCGCGTGCCCGCGGGCGCATCGGCGGGCGCAGGCCCGTCATGACCGAAGCCCTGACCATTCAGGCGGTCGCGCTGAAAGAGAAGGGCTTCAGCCTCCGGCAGATCCAGCCGCACCTCCGGATCGCCGAGGGGAAGAACAAGGGCAAGAACCCGAGCGTCGGCGCCATCTCCCAGGCCCTCCGCGACCACGACGCAAAGCAAGCCGATGGGCGCAACGCGGCCCCTAAGGAGGCGGCGTGACAGTCCCCAGCAAGTGGGCAATCGCCCAGCACTGGGCCGCCAGCGCCCAGCGCCACACCTTCGCACCCCGCATGTACGACCTCGGTGAACCTTGCTGCTTCGCGTGCGGCTGGTACTCGGAGCGGTGGGACAAGGGCAGCGCCCGGATCAACTGGGAACGCGCAACCCTGGAGCGCGCTCACATCGTCCCCTCAAGCCTCGGCGGCTCTGACGAAGCCGACAACCTGATCCTGCTGTGCAGTCCCTGCCACAAGGAGTCCCCCGACTGGCCTGACCCTCGGGAGATGGCTCGCTGGCTGGCCAAGAGGCCCGCACGGAGCAGCAAGGAGTTCGAAGACTTGGACTCCTGGATCGCCGCAGCGGCTGAGGTGCCAGAATTTCTGGAACTGCTGACCACCCTGGAGCCTGGGCAAGCGTCATCGGAGAGAATCGTTGCCCTGCTCTGGGAGGCTGGCCGACGAGCCGGCCTCCACTGGGGAGTGGGGTTGAGTCAAGGTACTCGGGTGGCGATCATCAGGAGTGTGGTTGAAGCCGCCGCCTGACCTCTCGCAGTGCGCAACGCCCCGCCCAGGGAAAGTGGGCGGGGCGTCTGTGCGTCAGCGTATCGACCCGTAGTCGTGCGCCTTCCCGCCCCGCCACTCGATGAGCCGACTGTCCGAGTCGACCAGCTGCTCGGCGTCGTCGAGCCCGGCCCGCCGCAGGAACTCCACCAGGTCGCGGTCGCTGTGCGCCAGCCCGAGGATCTCCCCGTCGACGCGCACCCGCCGGCCGCCGGTGGGTGACGGCGGGTAGACGATGATCGGCGCGGCCATACGTCCAGGGTGGACCGGGCCTGCGGTCACAGCATCCCGAGGTCGCGGTCCGGGGCGCACAGGGTGCACGCTTGGACGTCGCCGTCGAGGAGCCGCCGAGCATCGTCGCGGCTGATCGCCTGCCAGCGCTTGCCTGCGTTCGCGCAGCCCCCGGCGTGGACGGCGACGGGCGGCCGGCCCACCCCAATGCCCAGCTGCACGACCCACTCGGGCGGCGGCGGCCGACGCTCCTCTGCCCGCCGCGCGCCCGCTTCCCGCTCCTCGGCTGCGGTGATGGCGGCCCGGATCCGGTCGAGCCACATGACGTGCCACGTCTCCAGGGTGCGGAGGCGGGGGAGATCAGGCGGCAGGTCGGACATGTGTTCGAGTCTACGACTGTCGGGGCGGGCTGCCACACTGGGCCCATGGATGACAGTGGAGTCGCCGAGACGAACGATCCGCACGTGAACCTGCTGTGGGAACGGCACGGCCGCGAGGTCCGCATTGTGTTCGCCGTAGACGGGGAGCTGGCGCCGCCGATAGCGACCGACCTGCCTCTCGGCTCTAGCCCCGCCTGACTCCAGCCGTGTTGTCAGTGCCCGCCCGTAAGCTGGCGGCAAGCAGCCAACTAGCAAGGGGATTGCAGCTGGCGCGAAGCCCCGCCCGTCAGCGCCGGGCGGGGCCTGCTCATGAGAGCTTCATGGGCGCCTCATGGGAGTCGCGAACTACTAATCTGGGACTTACTGGTAGGTCGCTAGTAGTTCAGCCGTCGGCCGCGTCCCGCACGGCAGCCTTGACCGCCATCTCCACCTCGTACCGATTCTTATCGATCACCTTGGCGTGCTCGGTCACCGCAGCCTGGACTGCCTCGGCCGCCGCCAGCCACGGGGCCCACGTCTCGGTGGTGTACGGCTGTCGCATCGCGTCCTCGTAGGCCGCCGCCGCTTTGCGCTGGAGCTCGATCAGATCATCAGTGAGTTCGATTGCCACGGGCGGATCGTAGACCGCAGGTCTGACAATGCCTCGCAGGTCACGCCGCCTCGACGACCTCGGCCCTCACGGCGTCGGCCCACTCCTCCAGCAGCGCCTGGTACTCCGCCAGCGACAGCTCGCCAGCGCGCTCACGGATCTCCGCATTCACCGCAGCAGCAGAGCGCGGAGTCGCGCCTGAGGGCGGGGGAGTTGGGGGCATGCAGTCAAGGCTACGGCCCGGCACTGACAGAGGTCACCCCTTATGGGGTTCAGTCCCGGCTGGGCAGCCGCGCGACGAAGGTGCCGATGCCCGGCTCCATGTACGCCAGGCCGGCGTCCCGCAGCTCCTTCAGGACTCGGCGCGCTGTGACCGGGCTGATCCCCACCTCTTCGACGAGGGCCAGGGCGGACGGCAGGCGTTCACCGGGCGGGTACTGGCCGCTGTCGATGCGCTCTTCGAGCAAGGCGTATACCTGCTGCCACCTGGGGATGTCCGGCTTCCACTCCATGATCCCGACGCTAGGCGGGGTAGTCCCACTAGGCGAGGCATGAGCACCTATCCCGCCTATCGCACCTATCGCGCTAATCTGGCGGCCAAGCACTGAACCCCGGCGACCGTGTGACCGGCCCCGGGGCGTGGACGACTAGCAGGAGTCGACATGGCGGAGTCTACGGAGAATGCCCCAGCCGGCGAAGAGGCCGGACTGTGGTCCACCTTCATCGCCCACACCCAGACCTGCCCCACCTGCCGCGGCACCGGCGTCAACTGCGGCGAGGCGGCCGAGCTCGTGGCGGCGTGGCGTCAGGCGCGAGCGGCGGCATGAGCGTCCCACCTCAGCCGCGGTCCACCACGTACACCACGGGGGAGTGCCGACTGGGCGAGCACGGGCTGTGCCACGGCAACCAGCAGGTGCGCCTGCGGCCGGGCGAGGTCCCAGTGCAGACCCTGCGCTGCGCGTGCAGCTGCCACCGCCGCCGCTGAGGATTCACACGGGGCGTGATGGGAATGCACGGACGTTATGGGGGTACTCCCTTTCGTCCAGGGCATGGGTGGGTGACGCTCGAGAGGGTGGCCGCTACCAGTTAGCGCTGGCCGTTGAGTCTGATCAGCCAGCGATCCATGGGGAGGACGAGATCTGCAGTCTCGACAATTCGCCCGCTCTCGTCCAGGCGAGTTCGCACCAGTCGGTAGGCCAGGGTGTCGACGAGGAGCCCCAGCGCATGAGCCTGCGTTTCGTCGAGGGACATGGCGCCCACCTCGACGACATGGTGCTGATGCGGGCGGCGGCGCCCCTTCCACCAGGAGCACACGAGCATCGCCGATCGGCCGCCCGGGTCCAGGCACTCGACGGTCTCGTGCTGGAGCATGACGCCGGGCTGGACGTCCAGGCGCTCGGCGAGTTCGACTGTGGCCGGCCGGGGGCGGGTGTCGGTGGTCTCGGAGGAGAAGGGCCAATCGGCGTCGGCGTCCGTGAGGGTGCGCACAGCAGGAGGATGCGCCACATAGACGGCTCTCCGCTCCTCGCCCTCGAGGACTCCTGTGCGTCGGAGCAGGGCGTAGGACAGGCGGAGGGTCTGCGGGTTGACCCCGTACTCGACGGCCATGAGCGCTCGAGAGGGGAGCGCTTCGCCGGGGAGCCACTCGCCGCCCTTAATCCGGTTGGCGATGTCGGCGGCGATTCGGCGATGCTTCGCTGGGCGATGCCTCGCTGCGGCTGCCATCCGAACCCCTGGCGTCGATCATGACGTGAGGGGTTGAAATGTAGGAGTTGGGCCTGGAGCTGGATATATCCAGCCCCCGGCTGGCACTCTGGTGATGCCGGAGGCAATTGACAATTCAAGAGTTCCGGCCGACGGGTTCAGGTCCCGATCGGCCGGCAGGGGCCGCCGCGCGGTCGCAGTACCCCGCTCGCAACAGCGTGGCGACCCCATTGATTACCCGTCCTGGTGCGGCGGGTATTCACGCCAACGAGTGAACATCATCCCGTGTTCGGTGGTGAACCCATTCGTTGGTCAAGGAGCCGGGACTGAACCGCGAACGACGCCTCCAAGGGCGCGCGGTTCAGTCCCGGTCTTCGTCTGTCTGGGGTCAGGATGGGAAACTGGGAAACAAGTGGGAGATGATCATGTCCAACCGTGGGGAACGGTGTCCAACCTTGGCCATGAATCCCGTAGGTCTGTGCAGGTGAGAGCCCTGCGGCTGCCGGGTTCGGCTGGTCGCGGGCTTGCGTAGTTGATCAGTACCAACTTCATCTGGAACTTCAACTCCTTCGCGCTGGTCTACGTCCTGACCAACGGCGGCCCCGGCGGCCGCACCCGCCTCCCCATGCTCTTCGCGTACGAACAGGCTTTCCGGTACGGCCAGTTCGGATACGCCGCCGCCATGGGCTGCGTCATGGTCGCGGTGATCTCGGTGATGCTCGCCCTCTACCTCGTGGGCCGTCTGAAGGGAGGGGACGACCAGTGACGCTCCGCACCAGCGGGTCCGCACGCACCGGCCAGTACCTCGCACTCCTCGCCTACCTCGTCTTCCTCGCCCTCCCCTTCCTCTGGCTCGTCTCGACGGCCTTCAAGCCGCCGCGCGAGCTCGCCACCCTGCATCCCACCTGGATCCCGGCGAGCCCGACCCTCGACAACTTCCGGCAGGCGTTCGACGAACAGCCCCTGCTCGAAGCGGCGCTCAACAGTCTCGTCACCGCGTTCTCGGCGGCCCTGATCGCCGTCGTCCTCGCCACCCCGATGGCGTACGTCATGGCCCGTCACCGCAACAGGCTCTCCGCCGCCGCCACCGGGTGGGTCGTGGTCAGTCAGGCGTTCCCCTTCGTCCTGGTGATCATCCCCCTCTTCCTGATCCTCAAGAACCTCCACCTCATCAACTCCCCGGTGGGCCTGGTCATGGTGTACGTCGTGTGGTCACTGCCCTTCGCGCTGTGGATGCTGGTCGGTTACGTCAGGGCCGTGCCGCGGGAGCTGGAGGAGGCCGCGGCGGTCGACGGCGCGAGCAGGTTCCGCACGCTCGTCTCCGTCACCGCGCCGCTGCTGGCCCCCGGCATCGTCGCCACCGCGCTGTTCGCGTTCATCACCGCGTGGAACGAGTTCTTCTTCGCGCTGGTGCTGCTCAAGACCCCGTCGACGCAGACGCTGCCGGTGGTTCTCACCCACTTCCTCGGCGCCGAGGGCGTGGCGGACCTCGGTCCGCTCGCGGCGGCGGCCTTCCTCGCGACGCTGCCCTCCCTGGTCGTGTTCGCGCTCATCCAGAAGCGGATCACGGGCGGCATGACGGCCGGGGCGGTGAAGGCGTGATGCGACGTATCACCCGCGGGCAGTCCTCCGCGTCCGCGCGGCGCGCGCAGTCACCGCGGCGCACACGGCCGAGGAGGCCCGCCCGTGCCGCCGTCGCGGCCGTGGCGCTCGCGATGCTGCTCGCCGGCTGCACGGGCGACGGTCGCGGCGACCGGGACGCCGACGGAAAGGTCACCCTCCGCTTCCAGTCGCTCGCCTGGCAGAAGGAGTCCGTCGACGTTAACAAGGAACTCGTCGACGAGTGGAACGCCGCGCACCCCGACGTCCGTGTCGAGTACGTCCAGGGCAGCTGGGACAGCGTCCACGACCAGCTCCTGACGTCCTTCGAGGGCGGCGAGGCGCCGGACGTCATCCACGACGCCTCCGACGACCTCGCCGACTTCGCGTACGGCGGCTACCTCGCCGATCTGCGGGAACTGCTGCCCGGCCGGCTGAAGAAGGACATCCCGCGGCGGAGCTGGCGGACGGCGACGTTCGGCGAGGGCGTGTACGGCGTGCCGTTCCTCCAGGAGCCGAGGGTCGTCGTCGCGAACGAGAAGATGCTCAAGGCGTCCGGAGTGCGTGTCCCGACCGCCGAAAACCCATGGACCTGGCCGGAGTTCCGGCAGGTCGCCAAGGAACTGAGCGACGCCGAAGGAGGCACGTACGGTGTCGCCTGGCCACTGAAGGACCCCGTATCGGCGACCCTCAACCTCGGGCTCTCGGCGGGCGGCAGGCTCTTCCACCGGGGCGCCGACGGCAAGGTGGAGGTGCGCTTCACCGAGGGCGACGGCGTGGTCCCCGGCACGATCCGCGACCAGGTCAACGCCGACCGGAGCGCGTCGGCCGCGACCCTCGGCATGGGCGGCTCCGACACCCTGCCCGGCTTCTTCGGCGGCAAGTACGCCATGGTGCCGCTCGGATTCTCCTACCGGCAGCAGATCGTCCAGCAGGCGCCCGAGGGGTTCGCGTGGAAGGTGCTGCCCGCCCCGGCGGGCGCCGGCGGCCCGGCCCAGGGGGTGAGCCCCCAGACGCTCTCGATCGCGCAGGACAGCCCGTACAAGAAGGAGGCCATGGAGTTCATCGACTTCTTCCTCCGCCCCGCCGCCATGGCGCGGCTCGCCAGGGGCGACTGGATGCTGCCGACCGGCGCCGCCGCGCTCAGGGACCCGGCCCTGCGCTCGGAGAAGGACGGCTGGGCGATGGGCGCCGCGCTCGCCGAGCACCTCGTACCGGCCCCGGCGCAGTCCGTGCGCGGCTATCCCGAGTGGAAGGACAAGGTGGCGACCCCCGCCTACCAGGAGTACTACAGCGGTGCGATCGACGCCGACGAGTTGGAGAAACGCCTGGTCGAGGACGGAAACCTGGTGCTCGCCCGGTACCAGCGCTGACGGTGCGCCGACCAGCGCGCCGATATTGGTTGCACGAGACGTCTCGTCTCGTTTAGTCTCGGTGCATGACCTCACGCAAGCGTGCCCACATCGCCATGTTCTCCATCGCCGCCCCCGGGCACGTGAATCCCAGCATCGAAGTGATCCGGGAACTCGTCGCCCGGGGCCACCGCGTGTCGTACGCGATCCCCCCGTCCTTCGCCGGAAAGGTCGCCGCCACCGGCGCCGACCCGGTCGTCTACACCTCGACCCTCCCCACCGAGGACAATCCGGAGGACTGGGGCACCGAGCTGATCGACAACATCGAGCCGTTCCTGCACGACGCGATCCAGGCGCTGCCCCAGCTCGCCGACGCGTTCGCGGGCGACGAGCCGGACCTCGTCCTGCACGACATCACCTCCTATCCGGCGCGCGTCCTCGCCCACCGCTGGGGCGTGCCCGCCGTCTCGCTTTCCCCGAACCTCGTCGCCTGGGAGGGGTACGAGGAGGAGGTCGCGGGCCCGATGTCCGCCGAGCTGAAGCAGTCCGAGCGCGGCCGGGCGTACTACGCCCGCTTCCGCGCCTGGCTCGACGAGAACGGCCTCCAGGACCAGGACCCCGACCGGTTCGTGGGCCGCCCGGCCCGCGGCCTCGTCCTCATCCCGAAGGTGCTCCAGCCGCACGCCGACCGGGTCGACGAGTCCGTCCACTCCTTCGTCGGCGCCTGCCAGGGCGACCGTGCGGAGCAGGGCGACTGGCAGCGCCCGCCCGGCGCCGAGAAGGTCCTGCTGGTGTCGCTCGGCTCGGCGTTCACCAAGGTGCCCGCCTTCTACCGGGAGTGCGTCAAGGCGTTCGGGGACCTGCCCGGCTGGCACGTGGTGCTCCAGATCGGCAAGTTCGTGGACCCGTCGGAGCTCGGCGATGTGCCGGCCAACGTGGAGGTGCGCGACTGGGTGCCTCAACTGGCCGTCCTGCGGCAGGCCGACGCCTTCATCACCCACGCGGGCGCCGGCGGGAGCCAGGAGGGACTCGCCACCGGCACGCCGATGGTCGCCGTCCCGCAGGCCGTCGACCAGTTCGGCAACGCCGACATGCTCGTGTCGCTCGGCGTCGCCCGCCGGGTCGACACCGAGGACGCGACCGCCGACACCCTGCGGGCCGCCGTGCTCGGCCTGCTCGACGACCCGGAGGTGATCCGCAGGGCGCGGGAGATCCGCACGGGGATGGCGGCCGAGGGGGGCACCGCGCGCGCCGCCGACCTCATCGAGGCCGAACTGCCCATCGCCTGACCGGATACTGTCCCCTTGATCGTCCGAACAGGACCTGGGGGGCAAAGAAGTGAGACGCAAAAGGGCCGCGCTGTGCGCGGGTGCCGTGGCGGCGACCACCGTGGCGGCCGGTGCCTGGGCGGCGTGGTTCGTGCCGCCGTACGCGTGGGCCGGCGCCCCGTCGGCCGATGTCACGGTGAAGGCGGAGGAGTCGGGGTACCCGGACGTCGAGGAGACTGCGCGGGACGTCGACACCCTGGTCCGGGTGTACGCCGAGCGGCTGAAGGCGGGCGACGCCGAAGGGCTGGCGCGGCTCGCGGGACCGGACTTCGACCGGCCGGACGCGGAGGCGCGAAGAATCGTCCGTACGTACGCCGCCGGTGCGCGGGGGCACATCGAGGCCACGGTCGCCGAAGGCGTGGCGGACTACTTCAACCGGGTGGACCTCGTGTACGAGAAGACGGGTGAGCGGCAGGAGTTGCTGCTCGTCAAGGACGACGGGCACTGGTGGGTCGCCCTGGGGGACGGCGACCCGGCGGCCGGCATGTGAGCGGGCGGCCCGCGCGGCCCCGTGGGGGGGCGCGGGCCCCCCCCCGGGGTTTTGTTGGGTGGGGGGGGGCGGGGGGCCGGCCGCCCGCCCGGCGCCGCCGCGCTGTGCGCGGCACCTCTGATC